>NZ_JAJDKA010000109.1:0-2874 GCF_020589945.1 Faecalibacillus sp. MSK20_93
CCTTTAAGCAATCATCCACACCATCTACAAGAACGGGGCGTCGATATTTTGGACAGAATACAACATGATATTTGCAGGAATAGGTCACATTATTATTCGATTTGTATTTTATGGGTATATTATACTACCAAAAGCTATCTGACGATATGATTTATCAATAAAATCTTAAAAAAAGTTGCCTTATATCTCCACAGCTGAAGTTGGGAACTTTACGAAAACATTTGGTAAAAGAGGTGAGTGAGCTTTCTTTTTTATTAAATAATAGTAGTAATTCTGTTCATTTTGTGGTAATAATTGTACTGTTGAAATAAAAGATTAAAAAATAAATATAGATTATGGGAGGATGCAATGGAAGATTTAAGACAACAAATAGAAAAAAGAAGAACATTTGCGATTATTTCCCATCCGGATGCTGGTAAAACAACTTTAACAGAAAAGTTCTTACTCTATGGAGGAGCTATCCAACAAGCAGGAACTGTTAAAGGAAAGAAAAATAGTAAGCATGCGACAAGTGACTGGATGGAAATTGAAAAACAAAGAGGGATTTCAGTTACCTCTTCAGTATTACAATTTAATTACCAAGGATATTGTATTAATATTCTTGATACTCCAGGGCATCAAGACTTCTCAGAAGATACATATCGTACTTTAATGGCAGCAGATTGTGCAGTCATGGTCATTGATGCGAGTAAAGGGGTCGAAGATCAAACACGTAAGTTATTTAAAGTATGTACAATGAGACATATTCCAATTTTCACTTTTATTAATAAGATGGATAGAGAAGCAAGAGATCCTTATGAATTAATGGAAGAAATTGAACAAGAATTAGGAATTGAAACTTGTCCTGTTAACTGGCCAATTGGTTCTGGAAAACGTTTTGCAGGGGTTTATGAAAGAAATGATCAAGAAGTCATTCGTTTTATTCCTGTAGATGGTGGAAAAAAAGAAGTTGAAACAGAAATTTTAAAAGCGGATGATCCAAAATTAAAAGAGTATGTGGAAGATGAACTTTATGATAAATTACAAGAAGATATTGAATTATTAGATATGGCAGGAAATGAATTTAGTTTAGAAGCTGTACGTGCTGGTAAGTTATCACCTGTATGTTTTGGATCGGCTCTTACTAACTTTGGGATTGAACCATTTTTAAAACATTTCTTAAATATGACAACCCCACCAACTCCTAGAATGGCAGATGGTGAAGTGATTGATCCTTATCAAGAAAATTTCTCAGCTTTTGTTTTCAAAATTCAAGCGAACATGAATGCTAGACATCGTGATAGAATGGCATTCTTTAGAATTTGTTCTGGTAAATTTGAAAAAGGGATGGAAGTTTATCATTATCAAGGTAAGAAAAAAATCAAATTAAATCAGTCAAAACAATTAATGGCAGATGAACGTAGTGAAGTAAATGAAGCTTATGCAGGAGATGTCATTGGTGTTTTTGATCCAGGTATTTTCTCTATTGGAGATACTATTACAACAGGTAAAAAGCATTTTGCTTTTGAAGGAATTCCAACATTTGCACCAGAACATTTTGCAATGATTCGTAATAAAGATACGATGAAAAGAAAACAATTTGT
Source organism: Faecalibacillus sp. MSK20_93 (assembly GCF_020589945.1). Lineage (NCBI taxonomy): Bacteria > Bacillati > Bacillota > Erysipelotrichia > Erysipelotrichales > Coprobacillaceae > Faecalibacillus > Faecalibacillus sp. MSK20_93. Next base: position 1,584 of record NZ_JAJDKA010000109.1, read on the forward strand.
TAAAGGTGTTGAACAAATTGCAAAAGAAGGAGCAATCCAAATCTTTACTGAATTAGGTGGTGGTATGGAAGAAATTATTGTAGGAGTTGTTGGTGTTTTACAATTTGAAGTTTTAGAACATCGTTTAAAGAATGAATACAATGTTGAAATTCATAAATCTCCTCTACCTTATCAATATATAAGATGGGTCAAAGAAGGAACTGATTTAAAATCATTAAATCTTTCATCTGATACAAGAAAAGTTCAAGATTTAAAAGGGCAACCATTATTATTGTTCACTAATGATTGGGGCGTAAGATGGGCTCAAGATAAAAATAAAGGTTTAGAATTATTGGAATTTTCTAAGAACTAAAAGTAGAACTTTTAGTTCTTTTTTTATACAATTCGAATGAAAAAAGAATTGATGACTTCAGTCAGTTGAGCACATGAAATGTGCAAAATAGAAAATCACTTGCTATGAGGGTGGTGCAATAAGAAATAACGGCTAAAAAGGCAAATTCTTTAGCACATCGTCTTCACACCGAAGTATAGACGAAAAGTGATATATAATCAACTAAGGAAAGATATAGGAGAAATATTGAGAACACTCTGTCGATATAAGGGAGTAGAAATAATAGAAGGGCATTTGATGAGTGACCATGTACATATGTTAGTAATGATACCACCAAAGTTAAGTGTGTCATCATTCATGGGATACTTGAAGGGAAAATCAGCATTGATGATTTTTGATAGACATGCAAATTTGAAATATAAGTATGGAAATAGACATTTTTGGGTAGAAGGGTATTATGTGAGTACAGTAGGATTAAATGATTAAACGGTCGCAAAATATATAAGAGAACAAGAGCAACATGATATTGCAATGGATAAATTAAGTGTGAAAGAATATAAGAATCCGTTTGAAGAAAAAGGAATTCGAGAAGAAAATAGAAGCCGCAGGAAAAAGCAAAATAAAAATTCCCTTTGAGGGAAAGCGAGAGTCAAAAGCGATAGCTTGAACGAAGTGAAAGCAGCGCCTTTAGACGCGAGCAAGTAACAAAGGCTTATAGCCGCAGTGAAAACCACGCCGTTTTGAACCGCCCCTGTCAAGTAGACAGGTAAAATAATTAAAATTATGTATGCATTATTGACAAACCCCATTCCTACCAATTGACTGGTAGGAATATTTTTATGTGATTCATAATGTTCTTTCTTGTATCTTGATATCCTTTTATTTTCTGGTATTGGATATTGATTTGACTTTGGTATCCAGCATTAAAATATAGTGATAGTAAAAAAGCAGTAGGAATTC
>NZ_JAJDKA010000110.1:0-2785 GCF_020589945.1 Faecalibacillus sp. MSK20_93
AGACTTTTATAGTCAATTTGGAGTTAAAGATAAAAGACATCGGATTTATTGCTTTTAAGGTAATGATCGATGTCTTTTTTTTTGAAAATAAGATTTTGCTTTTGTTGTATTGTTTATACTTTCTACAGGTGTTTTGTTTTTTAATAAGTTGTTTATAAACAAAAAAACAGTACTATGTACTGTCTTCATCTATTATCCAGCTTTTCTTAATGTTCTTAACTCTTTAGCAGAAATTCTAACTTTTGTAGGTTTACCATCTACTAAAATAGTAGCTTTTTGTAAGTTAACATTCCATTTTCTTCTACTTGAGTTTAACGCATGAGAACGAGTGTTTCCTGATAATGGACCTCTACCACTGATTTGGCATTTTCTTGACATGTTCTTTCCCTCCTTTAGTAGTTGTTCTACGTACTGTGTTATATTAACATTATTTATAGTATAATGCAAACATTTTTTTACAAAAAAGCTTTTTTTATCAATATTTGTGATTATAAATACTTTATATAATGATAAAAATGAGTTAATTTGTATTTTTTTTTAATAATATGTGATATGATGGCTTGTGGTTGGAAAGATACTAAAAGAGTGATTATAATTTGTAAATATTATATTTTTAAGGTATAATAATGTTTGAACATGAAATCATTTTAAGGAGGATAACTTGATGATTGAAAAAAATACAAATTTAGGATCAGTAAATATTTCTTTAGATGTAGTTTCTACTGTAGCTGGTGGAGCTGCTACTGAATGTTATGGTGTAGTAGGTATGGCTAGCCAAAAGAAATTAAAAGATGGATTTTATGAATTATTAAAGAAAGAAAATTATTCTAAAGGAATTATTGCGAGTGATGGAGAAACTGGTTTAATTTTAGATTTATATATCATTTTAGGATATGGAATTAAAATTAATGAAATTTTAGTTGAAGTTCAAAAGAAAGTGAAATACGTTGTTGAATCAACATTAGATGTCAAAGTTGAGGCAGTTAATGTTTATGTTCAAGGACTTCGTAATATCGATTAGTGGAGGAAAAATATGCAAATACTTACAGGAAAGCTATTTAAAGAGATGGTTTTATGTGGTGCGAATACTCTTCATAATAATCATCCTGAAATAGATGCTTTAAACGTATTCCCTGTACCTGATGGGGATACTGGAACAAACATGTCTATGACTTTTAATGCTGGAGCAGCAGAAATCAAAGATATGGATAGTGACAATATTTATGATATTGCTAAAAAATTATCTAAAGGTTTATTGATGGGAGCACGTGGTAACTCAGGTGTTATCTTATCACAAATCTTTAGAGGATTTGCAATGGGATTAGAAGGTCATGAAAGCGTTGATGCTGTTGCTTTTGCCAATGCTTGGAAAAGTGGGGCAGAAGTTGCTTATAAAGCTGTTATGAGACCTGTTGAAGGAACTATTTTAACTGTTATTAGAGAAGCAAGTGAAAAGATCGTTGAATATACTCAACCAGGTATGGAAATTGAAGATGTTTTCTCTTATTTTGTAAAAGAAGCAGAAAATTCATTAGAAAGAACACCTGAATTACTTCCAGTATTAAAAGAAGTAGGTGTCGTTGATAGTGGTGGAGCAGGTTTATTATTAGTTTTAACTGGATTTATGGCTGCTTTAACAGGAGACCGTGTTGATTTTGTTGATATTAAATCAGAAGGTCAAGTAAATGCAGGAACTGAATTAGAATCTGGTGAAGAAGGATATGGATACTGTACAGAATTTATTGTTCGTCTTGAACCTTCATTAATTGATAAATTCTCAGAAAACCAATTAAAGAAAGAATTAGAAAGAATTCCAGGAAACAGTATTGTCGTTGTACAAGATGAAGATATCGTTAAAGTACACGTACATACATTAAAACCAGGTGAAGCTTTAAACTTAGCACAAAGATTTGGTGAATTTGTGAAGTTAAAAATTGAAAATATGCAAGAACAAGCAAATAACTTACAAAATGCTGCAGCAAGTCAAGGAAGTATTGTAGGTGTTGATGATAGCAAACCTCAAAAACGCGAAGCTAAAGAAACAGCTATTATTTCTGTTTGTGCTGGACAAGGTGTAGAAGATGCATTCTTAGAATTACATTGTGATTATGTTGTAAGTGGTGGACAAACAATGAATCCATCTACTGAAGATATGGTTGCAGCTGTTAAAGAAGTAAATGCTAAAAATGTTATTATCTTACCAAATAACTCTAATATTGTAATGACTGCTCAACAAACAGCTACAATCTTAGAAGGAGAAGTCAATGTTATTGTTATTCCAACAAAAACAATTCCTCAAGGATTATCAGCATGTGTTATGTATAATCCAGAAGTTTCATTAGAAGATAATATTGCTGAAATGGAAGATGCTGTTGCTAATGTTAAAACTGGACAAGTAACATTTGCGATTAAAGATACAAATATTGATGGTGTTGAAATTAAAGCTAATGATTATATGGCTTTAGTTGAAAAAGATATTGTTGCTTGTAAACCAAATAAATTAGATGCTTTAAAAGTATGTTTAGAAAAACTAGTAGATGAAGATTCTGAATTAATTACTTTACTTGTTGGTGAAGATGTTGTTGATGAAGAAGTAGAAGAAATCGAAAGCTACATTGAAGATAACTTTGATGCAGAAGTAGATATTATCGAAGGAAAACAACCTGTTTATTCATTTATTATTGGTGTCGAATAAAATTTGAAGTCAAAAAACTATCTCTTTTTTTATTTGCTAAAGTGAAAAGTTAAATTCCACTTTAAAAAAATGAAAAATAAAAGTAGAATT
>NZ_JAJDKA010000111.1:0-2760 GCF_020589945.1 Faecalibacillus sp. MSK20_93
TATATGGATAGGTAAGTTCCTGATATTATAAATATCTCAAACTTTTCCCCCCATTCACACGGAGCGTGCGACTTTCACCGCACTCCGCGTTCCATCGTGTTTATATTGAAAAGTATTTATGTAGTAGACCTATATCAAGTTTAATTCTTGATTGCCAGCTAATACTCTATATTTATTTAGTCTTATGAGCTGGACTTTATTTAGTTTCAATAGAGCTATATATTTTTGTATTGTTTCTTCTGTTTTTGCGTGTATTAGACGATGTACCGCCTCTTTTACCAAAATAAGATTTTTATAATCGTCATTACCACCAGCCCTAGTTGGTACAATATGATGACAGTGTATTTCATTAGCTTGTTGAAATTCTTCCAGAGTTATAGCACATTTTCCATGTTGGGCAGAAAATAGCGAAATTCGATTGTCTGCGTATTCTATTGTGCGATTTTCCAAAGATAATTTCATCAACTGATACATCAGTAATTTATCAACACTTAGATTGGTATGGATAAATTTTCTTCCCTCTGGAGTATAGCAGTTTGCTGAATACACTTTTGCCATTGGTTTTCTGTGTTGGATATATCCAACAGGGAATATAGGTTCGCCCTCGCCAGCAACATATCGAAGCATTTTAGATTTACCATATCTTGTTGCTTCTTTTGTTGTAAGTTGTCTGCCTGTTTTTCTCAATCTGCCCTTTTTGCTTGCACCTAATCTGTTAGTGAAGATAGCCATTACAGCTCTATTAAGTTTCATACAATCCAGATTTACATTTGTTGCAATCTGATAATAATTTTGCATACCTAATACCATTGAATTATAAAGTCTTATTTCCTCTAATTCTGTTTTTCCCTTTGAGGGAGAAGCAATTTTCTTTGCCTGTGATACCAGCTTGTCTTTTTGGGTCTTGAATTGTTTATCACTTATATGTGATTTAACAACTAACTTCTTTCTTCTCGGTATCATTTTAATCTTGAAACCAAGAAAGTCGGAGTATCTTTTTCTAACATTTACAATTCTTGTTTTTTCTTGTGATACTTCCAATTTTAGTCGTTGCTCAATCCATTGAGTGATTGCTATTTTGGTTTTTTCAGCACTTTCTTTGTAGCGACAGAAAACTCTAAAATCATCTGCATAACGAACCATATACATTTCCTTTAACTTTGTTTTCTTCATTTCTTTGTAAGCGTTGCTTTTACATGGGCTACCGCTTTTATTGATATGAACCACATAGTTTTTTGTAACAGGATTTTCCTGCCATTGACTTTCTACCCAATGGTCTAACTCATTAAGAACAATGTTGGCTAGTAGTGGGGATATAATTCCCCCCTGTGGAGTTCCTTTCTCTGGATATGTTATTGTGCCGTCAGGCATTTTAATTGGAGCTTTTAATATCCTTTTTAAAATGAATATCAAGTGCTTGTCCCGTATTCCCATAGTCCATATCTGTTTTATCAGTTTGGAATGGTTCACGTTGTCAAAGAAACCCTTAATATCAAATTCAATCACATAATGTAGCTGGCTGATTTGTAGGCGGTTATAGGTTGCTTTTATTGCATTTTCAACCGACCTATTAGGTCTGAAACCGTAGCTGTTTTCACTAAATTTAGCTTCGCAGATTGGTTCTAATACTTGTTTGATACATTGTTGTATAAGCCTGTCCCACATACAAGGAATGCCTAGAGGTCTGGTTTTCCCATTTGGTTTTGGTATTTCTTTTCGCCTTACTGGCTTAGGTCGATACCCGTGCGGAGTGCCTGCGACAATATATCTTACCTTTTTGACAACTGTTTCTGCTGGCAATTTGCCAATATCTTTAATTATTGTACCGTCTGTTCCTGCTGTCTTACTGCCTGCATTTGCTTTGATATTTCGATATGCCAATAATATATTTTCTCTCGATAGGATAATATCCATAAGATGAGTGAAAATATCTCCATTCTTACTTTTGGCATATAAATCATCAAAGGTGTTTTGCATTTCGTAATATTCAGCGTGTCTTAAATCTTCTACACACAATGTTTCATTTTTATTTTTAGGCATAAGGCTTCACTCCTTTGCTTGAAATTGAGTGAGCTTTTTTATCTTACTCGTAATCCTTATTAAAACAACATAATACTTTTCTAATATATACACGACTTGAGGGCATTCCTCCATTCTCATTACAAGAATTTCTTAGGTTCGCCCTCTGCTTTTCAGCATTGGTTCAACTGCTTATTGTTCTTCGTCAGCTTATTCTCTTGATGAGAACCCAATACCTTTCCTCGTTCCGATAATCTTATCTATACATATATATCCTTAGGTCACTAGCTATAAGCCTGCTGGCTTGATACCGCCTGTAACGGTATATGGCATTTCATAACCTATATTCTTACTTCGCCACACCAGCTACGATTTCTCGTACCTTTGCATTTCTACCAAGTACAAATTTAGACCCGTACATTCGCTGTTTCGTCAGTCCCTTGTGGAACATTCTAACCATAGATATTTTATAGACCCCCGACCTGTTGGATACGCTACCCACCTCTGGATAGTTTTCGATAGAAGATATATGTTCATCAACTATTACGGTATCTTTCAGCCGTCTTTACCGAGCTTCAAACATTCTGAGTTTCCTCATTCAATGCTTGTCGGAGGCTCAGGGCAGGCGTTTCAGTGCGTTACTTCATCATTCCACCTGTCAGATTATCAGTTCTCCTAATAATCAAACTTTTTCGTTCTTTTATTAGTGCCTTAGCTTTTCACTAAGGAACGAGTCGCACA
>NZ_JAJDKA010000112.1:0-2728 GCF_020589945.1 Faecalibacillus sp. MSK20_93
TATATAGACAATTTTTTGATCTTTTTCTTTTTATTTTTTAAAAAAAAGTAAAAAATAACAATAAATGATTGTTTTTATTGTTATTTCTTTGGTTTAATAGTTAAAATGTTATTTTCTTGTAATAAAGAGAGTTGATCTATATTTTTAAATAAATATATGCTTTGTTGATTTTCTTTATCTATATCAAGATATTCATCTTGATATAGATGATGATCATTTATTAAATGTTGAATCAAGGCAATTTGTTTTTGATCCAAATGCATTCTTTGTTCCTTATTTTCCTTATTATATTTCAAGTTTTTTTGAAATTGTTTACGATAAACACTTGGTGTAATCCCATATAAATCTTTAAATGCTTGACTATAAGCCTTTGCAGACATTCCACAAGAAAATGCAATCTCATCAATCGAGTCTTTCCCCGCTAGTAACTTTTCTAATGAATGTCGTATTCTTACCATTGATAAATATTTTACAAAACTAACACCTGTATATTTTTTAAATAAACGTGAAGCATAGGAGATACTAAAAGAAAGATTTTGAGCAACATCTTCTAAATGAATATCTTCTTGGTAATGTTGATCAATGAATAAAATAGCTTTCATATAATTTTCATGATTTTTAGAAGAAAGTGGTAAATTTTCTAAAGAGAATTCTTGATTTTGACTAATCATGTAAATTAATTTTGATATTACTAAATTTAATAAATAGATGTTATCTTTATTTTCAATAAAATGTAAAAGTAAGATGCCTAATTGTTGTTTTATTTGAAATAATAGAGATTTATTTTGATTTTCTCTACAAATAAGAGATTGAAAACTATGATCTATATCTCCTACCATATAATGAGGTAAATAAGAAAAATCAATATGTAATGTTAAAATAATACTTTCTTTTTCATTCATCTTTAGCATATGAATATCATTAGGAGCAATAATAGCTAATTCATGTTCATAAATAACAGTCGACATTTTTTCTGTAATAACTTCATAATTTCCTTTTAAAACATAAGAAATTTCTAAAGAAGATTGTCTTGAAAAAACTTGTCGATCAAATTGATTAATACTTAGACTTAATGGATATTCAAATTTTTGACCCGAAAAGTCATAATAATAATTCATATTTTGCATAGTCTCATCTCTTTTCATTAATCTCATTATACCATAAAAAAATGGTTAGTTTTCAATACCAACCATTTCATTTTCATAAAAATTTGCTTTATTTTCATACATTTTAGTATCTGCTTCTTTGATGAGTTCATCAACATCGTTTATATTATAGCACCAAGAAACACCTACAGAACACGAAATACCATTTTGTTCTAAATACTTCTTTGATTGTTCAACTTGCTTTATAAAACTAGCTTCTTTAACATCTACTGAAAGAACAACAAATTCATCCCCACCAAAACGATAAGCTTTTCTAGGAAAACACTCATTAATCAAATAAGCAGTTTTCTTTAAAACGGCATCACCTTCTAAATGTCCTTGTAAGTCATTGATCTTTTTTAATCCATTTAAATCAAAATAAGCAATACCAATATCCTTATTTTGACTTTCTTTAATCTTATCAATTCGTTCTATCAGAGCATTACGATTAAAAATATGTGTCATTGAATCTAAATAACTCATTGTTTTTAATTTTTGTTCCTGTTGTTTTCTATTCATACTCTCAGAAACAAAGAAAACAACCGAAGATAATAAGCTACTATTATCACATCTTCTTCGTGGATTATCAACACCCAAAAATCCAGTAATAATTTCATTTTCTATCAAAGGCACTGCAATAAGACTCGTTATATTTTGTAATTTTAAAAGACGATAGGTTTCAGAATTTTTATCAACCTCCTCTTCTAAACTTTTTATATAAAATGTTCCATCAACCTTAAAACGATCTAACCAATATTGAATAGTTTCTAAAGAAACGTTTTGCAAATTATTTATTTCCGGAGTTGCCCCTTCTTCTGTATACTCAAAAAGATTAGATGTCGTATTTTGTTCATAGTCTATTTGAAAAATATAGGCACGATCACCTTGAAAAAACTCAGTAATAAGACATAACAAATCATTAATAGCATCATCGATTTCACTATGATAAGTTAAAGCATGAATACATCTATTTAATGTCGTTGCTGCAAGTAAAGATTCTTTTAATTCTATTTGACTTTTTTCATACTTTTTTGACATTCGATAATAAACAATTACAAAAATCATCACAAGTAATAAAACAAGCATAAAAATAACAAGTAACGGATATTTTTCTATTGCTTCAACTATCATACTAACAACCCCTTTCATTATAGATTATATTCACATGTCAATTAAAAAAATGTCGGTTTTAGACTAAATAATTTTATAGTTTTTCCTACATTTTTATTTTATTCTTTACAGCAACCATCAATATTTATTACAAATATAAGTGTCTGCTGCGAATACATTAGCAGGCACTTCTGTAAAGATTATCATAACGTAAGTATACTTGCCATTATTTTACTTATCCTTACATTCATTTTTTCTTTTTTTGCTCTGGTATTTAAAATAGATTATAGTAAATAATTCCATGTACATCTTTATTTTACCATTTATGGCACCTTATTTTTAAATTAGGTGCGAAATGTCGTTTTTGAGGTGTGAAATGCAAAAAATAAATATCATATTTTTATGATAAAAAAGGGACAAAATAAATTTTGTCCACATGGTAATAATCTTTGAAGATTATTACCTTTTTAGTG
>NZ_JAJDKA010000113.1:0-2455 GCF_020589945.1 Faecalibacillus sp. MSK20_93
GGTTTTATTTCAAGCCATGATATTTGAAACTGCTTTTCAAAATCTTGTGGTTTTAATATATGTAGTAAAAACAGACCTCTTCTGTTTCATGAGGTCTGCTTTTTTGCTTTATATTACTTTGATATCATGTCATAATTATTTAAATATATAGAAAGTAAAAAGGATGATACCCAACATCGCCAAACGTCACTTATCATCCTCTGTCAAAAGACATGATTATAATAACTGATTACTCTATAAAACTCAATACTTCCAAAGCTAAAAATGATTTTGATGCTCTTATAAAATTCAGAAAACTATATTCTGATCTCATTTCTTCATTTTCTTTATCTTCTATTGAATGCACCTGTGGCAGTCATAACTGGCATATGCATTCTTCCTATTCTCGCTTCTATGATTTTCTTGGAAGAAAAATCAAAGTTTCCATTCAGCGTATTATCTGTGCTTCATGCGGTAAAACTCATGCTCTGCTTATGGAAGATATGATTCCTTTTTCTACTTTTACATTCTCTCAAATCATCGACTGTCTTGATGATCCTGATTTCTCTGTGGATAACTTTCACAGATCTTTTCTGATCAACAAATATTATAACGTTGAACAAAATTACCGTTCATACTGTCAAATAAACCGAAGAAATCATATGCTTATTTTTCTTCCAACATAACTTTTATCTTTTTTTCTGTTCTTTTCATTATCATTTAAGTAAAGATAAACAGAAGGAGATGATTTTGAAATGAATTTGAACAAATTTTTATATAGCGCTGGTGATTTCTATGAAACCTGATACCAATACTATGTCCACTGATCACAACAGTGATGTATTAAAAATATTTGGTATTGATAGTAACATCATTGAACATTACGATATCTTCCATAGAAAAGATGGTGTCCATATTATCTTGAAACTTATAAACAGAGAACAGCGTTGCCCTGTTTGCCAGACCAGAACAACTAAAGTTGTCAATTACATAGATAAGAAAATAAAACATTCTGTTGTTTCCACTTCCTCTTGTTTCATTGATTATCATGCCCGACGTTACAGATGTCCTGCATGCAACAAGACTTTTTATGAATCCAATCCTTTTACTTTTGGAACGGAAAGGATCTCGTCAGCTACCGTTTATAGTGTTCTGCAGGATCTTAAAAAGCCATTTGAAACATTTAAAAGTGTTGGTGAAAGATATCATATATCCACCAATACAGTCATCAACATATTTGACAGATATATCAGTACACCAAGGCTTCCCATGCCATCTGTACTTTCAATAGATGAAGTATATGTTCCAACCGATGACAGAAACAAATATCTCTGCATACTTTTTGATTTTGAAACAAAGATGATCATCGATGTCCTGCCATCAAGACATAAAAATGTGTTATCGGCCTATTTTCATAGCGTTCCTCTTGATGAAAGAAAAAATGTTGAATATATGTCATCCGATATGTGGGTATCCTACCACGACATATCAAAAATATTCTTACCCGATACTATCAGGACAATTGACAGATTCCACCTCCTTATGGAGTTTTCAAAAAAATTTAATTCAATCAGATGTGAAACAATGAAAAAATATGCACTTACTAAAAATGCCTATCAGAAAGAAAAAACAAAAAGAAAACTGAAACCTGATGAAGAAGCAATCTATAGAGAAGCATGTATCAACTATTACGCCTTTAAAAAATTCAGCTGGCTTTTCTATAAAACTGATTCTGATATTTTAAATCCAAACAACGATAAGAAGTTCAACAGGGTATTCAACCGATATATGAATTTTTATGATATCCATGAACATATCTGTTCATGTGATAATGGTTTTGAAGAAATATGCAATCTAAAATATGATCTCGATATGTTCTTTAAAAACAGTACAGTCGAAACCGCAAAAGAGAACCTTGAAAATTTAATAAAGGATTTTAAAGAAAATGACCGTGATGAAATGAAGAACTTCGCAGGTACTCTTTCCCGTTGGAAAAATGAAATCATTTATTCTTTTACGATCATCGGTGAATCAACTATCAATAACGGGCGCATAGAAAATATAAACCGAACGATTAAGACCATCAAAAGAAATGCGAACGGATATAAAAACTTTGAGCGCTTAAGAAGACGCATAATGTGGTGTGTAAACAAGCAGGGAAATATAATACTCAGTCAAAGAAAGGAAAATGAATCATGAAAAAATATACAGTGATTGTAGATGAAGATTATCAGGCGTTTAATGAAAACTGCAATATAACGCTAGATGAAATTGATTTAAAAATACAGGCCCTAAACAAGGAGTTGGAAGACATAAAGAATATAGCTTTGAAAAACTATGATATCCTAGATAAACTTTTCGAACTCAGACATGTAGATTTTTAGACAATATAAAACCATGAGGTGTCTCATTTGAGATTTGCCTCATGGTTTCTCATTAGCTCTATTTCAAAAATATCATGTTATTTCATAAAGCC
>NZ_JAJDKA010000114.1:0-2441 GCF_020589945.1 Faecalibacillus sp. MSK20_93
TGGCAGACAGTATCGGAAAAAGCATACAGACCCTTGCAGGCGTAACACAGAACGGTTTTTCCAGCTCTGGCTTCTATGTTGGTTTCCTGCTTCTCATTATCTTGGTGGTGGGACTTTATGTTGCCTATACGGGACTGATAAAAAGAGAAACCAGCAAGGCACTTCACGCTGTTATCAACTTTGTGGTGGTGTTCGTGCTGTCCGCTTCGTTTATTGCCTACGCTCCCGACTACATCAAAAAGATAAATGAATTTTCATCAGATATTAGTACCGCTTCACTTGATTTGGGAACAAAAATCATGCTCCCCAACTCTGACAGCGAGGGCAAGGACAGCGTGGACTTGATACGGGACAGCCTATTTTCTATTCAAGTGGAACAGCCGTGGCTACTTTTACAATTCGGCAACAGCAACGCAGAAGAAATCGGGGCAGACCGTGTAGAAGCTCTGGTATCAGCAAGCCCAGAGGACGAGGACGGAAAGACCAGAGAGAAAGTCGTGAAAACAGAAATCGAGGACAACGACAACAACAATCTGACGATACCGCAGGTGGTAAACCGTTTAGGTATGGTGTTCTTTCTCTTGTTCTTTAACTTAGGTATCACAATATTTGTATTCTTGCTTACGGGTATGATGTTGTTTAGCCAGATACTTTTTATTATCTTCGCTATGTTCTTGCCTATTAGTTTCCTGCTCTCTATGATACCGAGTTATGAAAGCATGGCAAAGCAGGCAATCGTGAGGGTATTTAATACCATAATGACACGGGCAGGAATAACGCTCATTGTAACGGTGGCGTTCAGCATTTCCAGTATGTTTTATAACATTTCCACGGACTACCCGTTCTTTATGGTGGCGTTCTTACAGATAGTATGTTTCGCTGGTATCTATATGAAGCTGGGCGATTTAATGAGTATGTTCTCTTTAAATGCCAGCGACAGTCAAAGCATGGGACGAAGAATTTTCCGCAGACCGTATCTGTTCATGGCACACAGGGCTAGACGAATGGAACGACGTATGGCTAGAGCTGTTAGTCATGGAAGTATGGTTGGAGCTGGAACGGGGTCTGTCGCAGGTTCTCTTTTATCTTCTAATACAGAAAATAAGCGAAACCGTACCAACACACAGCCAAAGCGTAACAATACTTCTATGGGAAGTAAGGCAGGCTCAAAGGTGGGTGCTGTCTTAGATACGAAAAACAAGCTCAAAGATAAGGCTGGTGCGTTGAAAGAAAATCTCAAAGATATGCCGACCCAGACCGCTTATGCGGTGTATTCCGCAAAGGAAAAGGCAAAGTCCAGCGTGTCCGACTTCAAGCGTGGCATGGTGCAGGAACAGCAGTCCAGACAGTCGGGACGTATGGAAAAACGGGAACAGCATAGACAGAATATCGCTGATAAGCGTATGGAACTTCAAAAGGCACAAGAAGCAAGGCAGGCACAGCGAAAGGCTGACGGATCAGCGACAACGGGAGCTACCCGTCCCCATGAGCGACCAGCCACAGCTTCAACCATTCCAAAGCCGAGTACGGAAAAAACGCAGGAAGTCAAACGCCCTGCCACAGCGACCACTTCAAAAGCAAGTGAGCCAGTCAAGACAAATGTTATCAAAGAGCGTCCGTTATCTTCTGGTGCTTCTGATAGGAAAGCGACCCAGTCTGCACAGCCAGTACATAGGCAGAATGTAGAAAAAGTGGTATCGCAGGAAACACGCCAGAATTACATGAAAGACCGCAGGACAAAGGTTCAGCAGACCCAGAGTGTCCAGAAGAACCAGCAGACCACAGAGAAAACCCGTAACCTTGTAACGAAGAAAGGACAGAAGAAAAAATGAAACTGAAACATATCGCTATTATCGGCAGTCTGTTTCCTATCCTCTTTTCTCTGGTGCTTTTCTTTGGTGTGTTGATTAGTGCGGACAGCGACGACGAGAACAGCAATTTTTCTTCTGGCATTACAGGTATGAATTTATCCGCAGAAGTCTTGAAACATCAGCCTATGGTGGAAAAATACGCCAGAGAATACGGTATCTCCGAGTATGTCAATGTGCTATTGGCTATCATTCAAGTAGAAAGTGGCGGTACGGCAGAAGATGTTATGCAGAGTTCGGAAAGTCTGGGACTACCGCCTAATTCCTTAGATACGGAAAGCTCAATCAAGCAGGGGTGTAAATATTTTGCGTCCCTGCTTTCTTCCTGCAAAAATCAAGGTATCGACGATTTGAATGTAGCGATACAGTCCTATAACTATGGCGGTGGTTATGTGGGATATGTGGTAGGAAAAGGAAAAAAGCACACCTTTAACCTTGCGGAAAATTTTGCCCGTGAAAAATCGGGTGGAAAGAAAGTAACCTACACCAACCCGATAGCTGTTGCAAAGAACGGGGGTTGGCGGTATGGCTATGGAAATATGTTCTATGTGGAATTAGTCAATCAATATCTGA
>NZ_JAJDKA010000115.1:0-2419 GCF_020589945.1 Faecalibacillus sp. MSK20_93
GGCTAGTCCGTGCCGTCGCCTTTCGCTTCGCACGTCGCCGTCCCGTCCTGCCTTGTGTTATGAACCTACATAATAGTATTCATACCAAGATACAGCACGATACAGTCTATATCTTCATTCCTACATACTTCTAAGGCTTCGATATCAAGTTCAAATTCATGTTGTGTATGCTGAAACAAATTCTTATCCACCACAATAAAGTTATAGCAATAGGTACATTCCAAGAATGACATTTCTTCGTCCAGCGGAATGGAAAATAACAGCGGTAATTCCTGCTGTTTGTGTTCGACTTCTTCTAAAATTCTGCTCATTTTTTCATGGAAACGCTCAAAAGGATATTCGTCCCACTTTTCAAAATCACTGTTTGCCGTAAAGTCCAAATCAGCAAAAAATCTATCAATATTCAAGCAGATACCTTTAGTATTTTTTTCTGTTGTTTCATTCATTAGTTGCATTTGTAAATAACCCATAGTTATTCTTTCACTCCTTTTCTTGTTGTTCTGGCATGACTTGTCTTTCTTGTGCAAGCCTGCCGATTGTTTGTAAAAAATCATGTCCTTTCGGGACTAAAGGCGTGTAAAACTCACTGATAACGCTTATTCCCACATCACAATAGCCACGCCCCTTGATACGCTTCTGAAAAAACTGCTTTTTCACATCTGAACCGAACAGCATACCGTAACCTAATTCGCTGATACGCCCCAAGCCCACACGGAAATTGAAGTTATCTCTGATACCGTCTGAAAAATACTTTGCGTCTGGACGCTGGCAGGCGACGATAAGGAAATAACCTGCTTGTCGCCCTAACATAACGATTTTCTTTAACTGGCTAAGTAAGCTCACGCTTTCCTTTGTCCCCAGCATTTCAAAAAACGCCACATATTCATCAAAGATAAGAAAGCAGGGTGGCAGTCCCAGATAGGCATAGTTTTTGCCCGTCTTATAGTTCGGGTGTTGCTTCATTTCCTCGCTTCGCTGTACCATGCCCTCATAAAAGGCATTGACGCAATCTATCATTTCTTCTTTGGTATGATATACATTTCCCATAACTGTCCCTAAGTCTGCAAGGTCAGCGTTCTTCGGGTCTAAGATGTAAAGGACAGCGTCGGTATGCAGTAAGGCTTCAATGAGCGTCAGCAAAAAATAGGTTTTACCGCCACCCGTACCACCAGCAATCAGAGCGTGAGGGAGTGCGTCATATTCCCAGACAAGATTTTTCATCAGTCTAAGACAGCCGTTTTCTGCCCGTACTTCATCAATGGTAATGCGGTTCGCTATCATATCATAAAGCAGGGTATATTCGATATAGCCGTCATGCAGGGTCTTTTCGGTTAGCTCACAATACAAGCCACTTTCCAATTTATCCTCTAACCGTAAAAGCTGGTCTTGATATTTTCCCAGCGTGATTTCACAGCGGATATGAAGCAGTCCCTTTTCCATTTGATAATAAATCTTCGGAAACCAGACGATTTTTTCCCTTGATCTGCTTTGCAGGTCAGTAAAAAAACCGCTGTCTTGTATGGTATCTGCTTCATACCACTTATTTTCCAGTATCATTCGTGCCAGCTTTTGACGGTGCAGGAGCTTCTTGAAACTGTCGTAACAGAAGCGGTAATACAGAAAAGCGACCAATGCACAAACACCAGTCGCTATCAGTATAGTTATGAAGTTGTAAGGGGAAAGCGTCAAGCCGTTTTCTAACAAGCTGAAATGTTCCCAATCGGTACGCATGAACTGTTTGATATTGAGTAGCAAAAGAACCGCCACGAACACAAACAAAAGCGTCCCTATGGAAAAATGATAGACAAGGTGCTTGTCGCTGGCTCTGATACGGTGTCCTCTATTCCAAATCTTTTGCATAAATCAATCACTCCTTTCTGGGTACGAAAAAAGCAGTCAATCCTAAGACTAACTGCTTAAAATGTTATCTTTTTTCAATTATAGTGTCGTCTTTATCCTTTATAATCCAACAGTCTTTTGCATAATCAAATTGAATTTTATAAGGTTCATTATCTATGAAACAATTAAGCTCGGCGTATATTATCTCATCTTCTATATACAGTTTAGGAATTTGTTTTTTTAAATTACTAAAAAATTCTTTAGAAGGTACATTATTTAATGTAGGGTAAACATTATTTGAAATAAACCCTTTCAATAATTTATGATTATCAAAACCGACTTCTATATTATGAGATTTATTAGTTTCCCATGTTTCTATCCAACTAATATTATTTTTTGAAATTTCCATGATATTCTCCCTTATTGAAATTATTTTATTTTGATTATACATCTGAAAATAAAGCTATACAAGGGTAAAAATCATATTACTTACTTCTTACTTGCCCTTGTGAAGTACCGGCTTGATTGCCTTTATTCTTCAACACAATATCCTCTGCCTTTACATACCAGTCCACATCTG
>NZ_JAJDKA010000116.1:0-2251 GCF_020589945.1 Faecalibacillus sp. MSK20_93
TCCTGCATTGTTCCTCACGTCCTTTCTGTTGTTTCATCACATCTTTTATGGTCTGGTACGACATACCAAACACATACTTTGAAAAATCTTCTAACTGTCTTTCTTCATAGTCGGCTGGGTTCAGCCTTTTCATTTCATGCCACACCTTACGTTTGTAAGAGGGTAGGTCGGAAATGTATTCACAGCCGACTTTTTTCTGCATATCCTTAAAAATATCATTCATGCAATCACTCCAATCTGAAATTTAGGTAAGAAAAAAGCAGTCAATCCTAAGACTAACTGCTCTGTGTGTATGGATATGAAATTGTTTATCAGACATATTGTTTGAAAAATACATTTAACTTTTGCCCTAGTAGTGTTGGGTTATCTGTATTTACTTCATGTCCTGCATTTTCAATAATAGCTATTTCTGCGTTTTCTATCTGTTGTTGCAATTCTAAAGAAGCTTTTTTATTTATCTTATCCTTATCGCCACAGACAACAAGTACCGAACATGATATTTTTTTCAGTTCATGTTTAAAATTAAGTTCTGTCATAGATTTGCATAGATTGATAAAATCTGTTTTCTGAAAGCCCATTTTTTCAAATGCTGAACAAGGCATAATACGGAATATCAGATTTTGCATTTTTAACAGATACTTTGGCATTTCATATTGTGTGCCTATTAACACTAATGAGTTCATTTTTTCTGGGTGTTCTATCGCATACTGCATAGCAAGAATACCACCTAAAGAAAGTCCACAAATATTTAGCGGTTCTTCAAACTGTTCACAGTATGTTTCCAATGTCCGATACAATGTATCATAACATGGTGTTTTCCCAGAAAGCCAATCTGATAAATTAGGGCATAAAACTTCAAAATCATCATTGAATACTTTTACGGTATTACTCCAACTTTCAGAAGATTGTCCCAAACCATGAAGCATTATATATTTCATTTCATCACTCCTAGATACTGTGTTTCATATCCACATTATAACATTCTCATATCAGCACCACAATAAAATTCTATGCACCGATAATCTTATTGAACAGCTCTAACAGACACCATTTCATCACTCCAATCTGAAATTTTGATAAGAAAAAAGCAGTCAATCCTAAAACTAACTGCTTTGTGTGTGGATATAAAATCTAAATTCTATTGTATAACTTTTCTTAGCCAATTATCTCTAAAGAAAATCTGTTCGTCAGTATGAAACCAATGTTCTCCGTCATTCATAACGGTAAGATTTGCACAATGTTTATCAATAAATTTATCTACCGTTTGACGTGATGTAAGATTATCATGTTCAGCATACAAAATTTCAGTAGGCATTTTCCAATTTATCGGGTTTGCCCGAACAAAACATAGATATTCCCACGATAATGTTTCTCCAAAATCAGTTGGTATTTCTTTTCTTTCAGAAAGTTCCTTTTCAGACACATTCGCCCAGCTCATCATATCTACTATAAGTTGTTCCATATCAAGTATAGGCGATATGAATAATGCTTTTTCAATCTTGAAATTCTGTAATGTGTGCATTGTAAAATAAGCTCCGATACTATTAGCAAGTACATATATGTAGTCATATTTTTCAGATATTTTATCGTAGACTTCCATAATTTTATTTTTTACAATCCACGGGAAATAGTCATTATAATCTACTCCAAAAACATCAAAATCTAAACAAATATTTTTGAACTGTTCAGCTTCAAGATAACTTCCACCTTTACCATGAACATATATCATTGCTTTCTTCAAAATAACGCCCCCATAAATCAGAATTTTATATATCCACATTATACCATTCTCATATCAGCATCACAATAAAATTTTATGCACCGATAATCTTGTTGAACAGTTCTAACAGTACATCTTTCACACCGCCAGCATTAAATACCAAGCCGACAGCAATCAAGGCAACTACCAAGAAGCCGATAAGTTTGGAAAACTCACGTTTGAACCCTAAGTAGATACCAATAACCACAATCGCCATAAGCACTAAGCTCTGTGCGTTTGATAAAAACCATTGATATAAATTTTGTCCGAAATTCATTTAATTGTCCTCGCTTTCTTTTAATTGTTTCATTTCACAGTCAGC
This sequence comes from Faecalibacillus sp. MSK20_93, assembly GCF_020589945.1. Classification (NCBI taxonomy): domain Bacteria; kingdom Bacillati; phylum Bacillota; class Erysipelotrichia; order Erysipelotrichales; family Coprobacillaceae; genus Faecalibacillus; species Faecalibacillus sp. MSK20_93. The sequence goes on from NZ_JAJDKA010000116.1 coordinate 2,082, forward strand.
TTCTTTGCCGACATTCAAAATACACATCAAGACTACGCCGATACCCATTCCCATAGATACCAGCAGGAAGTCTTTTAATAATACCCACATTTTTCATCACTCCTAACTTTCTACCAAATCTTTTGCAGGGGTCGTCTGCTGTTTGATTATCATTTCATGCTTTTCTGTGA
>NZ_JAJDKA010000117.1:0-2197 GCF_020589945.1 Faecalibacillus sp. MSK20_93
TTATCCGTGGCGGTGTGAAAATTCAGAAACGAGATTTAGAAACGGGCGATACAAAACCACAAGGAAGTGCCACTTTGAAAGATACTGCCTTTGACATCATTTCCTTAAATGATAATGCGGTACTGGTTGAGGGCAAGCTATACAAGAAAAATGAAGTGGTAAAGACAATCCATACAGACATTGAGGGTGTCGCTTCTACGTCTGCTGACCTTTTACCTTATGGAAAATTCCGTATCGTTGAGAGTGAAGCTCCAAACGGATATTTGACAGACGGTGAAAAACCGATTGATTTTGCAATCACAGAGAATGGAAAAATCGTTGATTTAACCGACGAAGCCCATTCTATCTACAATCAGATTAAGCGTGGAGATATTGAGGGCGTAAAAATCGGAGCAGGCACACACAAGCGTCTTGCTGATGTTCCCTTTAGGATCACAAGCAAGACAACGGGCGAAAGTCATGTTGTGGTAACTGATGATAACGGGCAATTCTCCACTTCTTCTGACTGGGCTTCTCATAAGCATAATACCAACGCAGGAAAGACCAGCGAGGACGGCGTGTGGTTTGGAACTTTTGAACCAGACGACAGCAAAGGGGCGTTGCCTTATGATACCTACATCATTGAAGAAATGCGTTGCGATAGTAACAAAGGCTTTGAGCTTATCCCACCTTTTGAAATCGTGGTATCAAGAAATAACCTTGTGATTGATTTAGGTACTTTGACTGATGAATACGAAAAAGAAATCTCTATCCATACCACAGCGACCAGTAAGGACGGCGAAAAGACAATCCTTGCAGGAAAAGAGGTAACAATCGTTGATACCGTCAAATTAGACGGACTTACAAAAGGCACAAAATATCAGCTCAAAGGCTGGCAGATGTTAAAGGAAGAAAACACCGAGCTTCTTATCAATGGAAAGCGTGTAGAAAATGACTATACCTTTATCGCCGATGATGAAGCTATGAAAGTGGAAATTACTTATACATTCAATGCGTCCGAGCTTGGCGGTAAAAATCTGGTAACATTCGAGGAATTATACGATTTGAGCAATCCAGAAGAACCCGTAAAAGTTGCGGAACATAAAGACATTGAAGACGACGGACAGACGGTACTTATCACAGAGCGTATCATCAAAATTCATACGACTGCTACCGATAAGGACGGCAACAAAGAGCTTGAAGCTGGAAAAGAGGTAACAATCATTGATTCCGTAACCTTAGAGGGCTTAGAAGTCGGTACACAGTACAAACTTGTGGGCTGGCAGATGTTGAAAGAAGGAAATGCAGAGCTTCTTATCAATGGAAAACGTGTGGAAAGTGATTACACCTTTACCGCAGACAGCGAAACTATGAAAGTGGAAGTTGCCTTTACATTTGACGCTACTTCTCTTGACGGTAAACAGCTTGTAACTTTTGAAGAATTGTACGATTTAAGCAATCCAGACGAGCCGAAGAAAGTTACCGAGCATAAGGACATTGAGGACGAGGGACAGACGATTACCTTTAAGGAAAAACCCGAAGTCCCAGAGAAACCCGAAACACCACAGACAACAGAAAAGCCTAGTAGACCTAGCGACAGTCCCAAAACGGGCGATAACACTAACCTTTATGGACTGCTTGCACTTCTTTTGACTTCTGGTGCTGGACTGACAGGTATCTTCTTCTACAAACGCCGTCAAACAAAGAAATCATAAGGTGGTAACGGTATGAGAAAAGGAAAATCACGCTCTCCGCCGAAGCTGTCAAACGGCAGACTTCCGCTTATTCTGGCTTGTCTGCCAACAACCTGCAAGAACACGGATAGTCAAGGGTGCGTAAGCATTTATTTTACCCTTTACTATCTGTGGGCTTGCTGGTACTTCCCAAACCGCCAGAATAAGAAATTACAATCAAAAAATTTATCAAAAATAGAAAGAAACGAGGTAAAACAATATGGAAATGAAATATGTCGTGCCAGATATGGCACAGTCTTTTGGAACTCTTGAATTTGCAGGCGAAAGCGACCATGTTTTTGATAGAGATAAAGATAACCGTAGATTTTTCGCAAGAAGAAGCTACAACCTTTATTCAGATGTGCAGAGAGGGGAAAATGTTGTGGTAGAAATTCCCGTGCAGGCTGGCGAAAAGCATTTCAAGTATGAGCAGAAAGTAAAACTTGTCAATCCGAAGTTATACGGCAGAGGTTACGCAATCGGGG
>NZ_JAJDKA010000118.1:0-2090 GCF_020589945.1 Faecalibacillus sp. MSK20_93
AAAGGGACTGCTTCATATCCGCTGTGAAATTACGCTGGGGAAATATCAAGACCAGCTTTTACGGTTAGAGGATAAATTGGAAAGTGGCTTGTATTGTGAGCTGACCGACAAGACCCTGCATGACGGCTATATCGAATATACCCTGCTTTATGATATGATAGCGAACCGCATTACCATTGATGAAGTACGGGCAGAAAACGGCTGTCTTAGACTGATGAAAAATCTTGTATGGGAATATGACGCACTTCCTCACGCTCTGATTGCTGGTGGGACTGGTGGCGGTAAAACTTATTTTTTGCTGACGCTCATTGAAGCCTTACTGCATACCGACGCTATCCTTTACATCTTAGACCCGAAAAACGCTGACCTTGCAGACTTAGGAACAGTTATGGGAAATGTGTATCATACCAAAGAAGAAATGATAGATTGCGTCAATGCCTTTTATGAGGGAATGGTACAACGAAGTGAGGAAATGAAACGACACCCGAACTATAAGACGGGCGAAAACTACGCCTATCTGGGACTACCACCCTGCTTTCTTATCTTTGATGAATATGTGGCGTTTTTTGAAATGCTGGGGACGAAAGAAAGCGTGAGTTTACTTAGCCAGTTAAAGAAAATCGTTATGTTAGGGCGACAAGCAGGTTATTTCCTTATTGTCGCCTGCCAACGTCCAGACGCAAAGTATTTCTCGGACGGTATCAGAGATAACTTCAATTTCCGTGTGGGACTTGGGCGTATCAGCGAATTAGGATATGGTATGCTGTTCGGTTCAGATGTTAAAAAGCAGTTTTTTCAGAAGCGTATCAAGGGGCGTGGCTATTGTGATGTGGGAACAAGCGTGATAAGCGAATTTTACACGCCTTTAGTCCCGAAAGGACATGATTTTTTGCAGATTATTGGTTCTCTTGCACAAGCAAGGCAGGACGGGACGGCGACGTGCGAAGCGAAAGGCGACGGCACGGACTAGCCGTTGCTGGTGTGGCGTAAGCCACGCCAGCAGGTAAAACCCCTCGGTATCTAACAGAGGGGTACGTTTGCAAATAGACAATAGACAAAAAACATAGGAAACATAAGGCTTCTGGCATGGTTTCCTAGCAAAAATCGGCTGTGAAGTCGCCTAAAAAAACTTCACACTTTACAGATTGGGGGTATGGTTCTGAATGAAGAACAATGGATAAAAGAATTAAGGGAGAAACGGATTGCTTACGGTATCTCACAAGGCAGGCTGGCGGTGGCTTCTGGTATCACAAGAGAATATCTCAATAAGATAGAAAGCGGAAAAATGAAGCCGTCAAAGGAGCTTCTGGAAACTCTGCATAAGGAACTGGCAAGGTTCAATCCAGAAGTACCGCTTACCATGCTGTTTGATTATGTAAAAATTCGTTTTCCCACGCTGGATATACAGCACATCATCAAAGACATATTAAAACTGAATATCAATTATATGCTCCATGAAGATTACGGACATTACAGTTATACGGAGCATTATTCTTTAGGGGACATCTTTATCTATACGTCGGCTGACGAAGAAAAAGGTGTCCTTTTAGAGTTAAAGGGGCGTGGTTGCAGGCAGTTTGAAAGTTACCTGCTGGCACAGCAACGAAGCTGGTATGACTTTCTCATGGACGCATTAGTAGACGGTGGCGTGATGAAGCGTATTGACCTTGCTATCAACGACCATACGGGCATTTTGGATATTCCAGAGCTTGCGGAAAAATGCAGGAAACGGGAATATATCGGAAAGTCCAGAAGTTATAAGTTTTACCAGTCGGGCGAGCTTATCAAGCACAGAGAGGACGACAGAGAATATATGGGACGTACCCTTTATCTTGGTTCGCTGAAATCAGACGTGTATTTCTGTATCTATGAAAAGGACTATGAGCAGTACGTCAAGTTGGGGACACCTTTGGAAGAAGCCGACATTATCAACCGTTTTGAGATACGGCTTCGCAATGAACGTGCCTATTATGCAGTACGAGATTTGCTGACCTATTATGACGCAGAGCAGACCGCTTTTTCTATCATCAATCAATATGTGCGGTTTGTTGATGAAGAACCCGACAAGCGAAAAAATGACTGGAAACTCA
>NZ_JAJDKA010000012.1:0-57159 GCF_020589945.1 Faecalibacillus sp. MSK20_93
AGTACATTGTGCGAAAATAGCTCGTTGCCAGTTCCTTCTTTTTTTTTATGTTTTTACATGATCCTTGACAGGTCATACCATTGCGGTATGACTTTTTTTTCTGATATGCTTTATTGCATCATATAAAATAAAGATAATTTTGAGTTGCTATTATTTGATGTTTATAAACTTTCTGAAATTATTTGAATATCTTGACTTTTTGTATGAATTATTATTGGAAATTAGTAAAAAAAAGACCTCTTTTCGAGGTCTTTATTATTACATTTTTACTGTAGATTTAACTAATTCAACAACTTCTTCAGAAGTAGCACAATCTAATGCTTTTTCTACTAAAGCTTCCATATCAGCTTTTGATACGCTCTTAATTAATTTTCTTTGAGCTAAGATTGAAGTAGCTGACATAGAGAATTCATCTAATCCTAAACCAAGTAATAATGGAGCTGCAATAGCTTCACCAGCCATTTCTCCACACATACCAGCCCATTTACCTTCAGCATGTGCTGAATCGATGACATGTTTTAATAAGTTTAAGATTGATGGGTTGAATGGTTGATATAAATAACTTACACCAGAAGACATTCTGTCTGCTGCAAATGTATATTGTACTAAGTCATTTGTTCCTACTGAGAAGAAATCAACTTCTTTAGCAAATTTATGAGCTAATACAGCAGCTGCAGGAATTTCAATCATGATACCAACTTGTAATGTATCACTTACTTTAACACCTTCAGCAACTAATTTTTCTTTTTCTTCCATTAAGATTCCTTTAGCTTTACGGAATTCTTGTAAAGTAGCAATCATAGGGAACATGATTCTTAAATCACCATAAACTGATGCTCTAAGTAATGCTCTTAATTGAGTTCTAAAGATATCTTCTCTTTGGAAACATAAACGGATTGCACGAACACCTAAGAATGGATTCATTTCTTTTGGTAAATCGATAGCTTCGATTTCTTTATCTCCACCGATATCTAATGTTCTAACAACAACAGGTTTACCTTCCATACCTTCTAATACTTCTTTATAAACTTCAAATTGTTGTTCTTCAGTTGGTAATTCAGCAGATTCCATATATAAGAATTCAGTTCTGAATAATCCAACACCTTCACCACCATTTTCTTTAACACCTGCTAAATCTTTTGCTGAACCAATGTTAGCAACTAATTCAACTTGATGTCCATCAGTAGTAATTGTTTTTTCATTAACTAATTTCTTTAATTCTTCTTTATAAGCGATGAATTCAGCACGTTTAGTTTCATATTCTTTAACAGTTGTTTCATCAGGATTGATCATAACTGTTCCTTCAATACCATCAAGAACAATTAAATCTCCATCTTTAACTTCTTCTGTAATTGTTTTACAAGCAACAACTGCAGGAATTTCTAAAGAACGAGCCATGATAGCTGAGTGAGAAGTTCTACCACCAATATTAGTAGCAAATCCTCTAACTAAGTTTTTATTTAATTGTGCTGTATCAGAAGGAGTTAAATCATCAGCGATAATAACAACTTCTTCATCAATTAAAGCAGGGTTTGGTAATGGTTTACCAAGTAAGTTAGCTAATAAACGACGAGAAACGTCTTTAATATCAGCAGCTCTTTCTCTAAAATAATCATCATCCATCATTTCAAACATTGCAATGAAACTATTTGCAACTGCATCTAATGCAGCTTCAGCACATAATTTTTCATTATTGATTTTGTCTAAAACTTGTGTTTTTAATTCAGGATCTTGAAGTACTAATGCATGAGCATCAAATACAGCAGCTTCTTCAGCTGATAAGTTTTTAGAAGCAGCTTCTTTAATTGCTTCTAATTGTTTAGCTGTTTCAGCCATACAATCTTCAAATTTTTTGATTTCAGCTGCAACATCTTCTACAGTGTTTTGTGTTACAGTTAAATCAGGCATAACTAGTTTGTATGCTTTAGCAATTGCAATACCACTAGAAGCCCCAATACCTTTAATCATAGTATTAAACACCTCCATATTTACATTCCAATTCTAACCTATTTTTATTGAAAAATAAAGATATTTTCATTGTACGAAAGGACTTTTTAAGAAAAAAAACAAGTATTTATTGAATTGTTTGTCTAGACATGATAAGATGTTATCGAGGAGGAGTTTGCAATGAAAGTTATTATTGTTGAAAATTATGAAGAAGCAAGCCAAGAAGCAGCAAAAATTTTTATTAATCAAGTAAAGGAAAAACCAAAAAGTATTTTAGGATTAGCTACAGGATCTACACCTGTTAGAATGTATGAATTATTAAGAGAAGATCATGAAAAAAATCATACATCATATAAAGATGTTAAATCATATAACTTAGATGAATATTTTGGATTAGATGCAAGTCATCCACAAAGTTATCATTATTTTATGTATAAAAACTTATTCAATGGAATTGATATTAAAGATGAAAATGTTCATGTTCCATGTGGACAAGGAAATATTCAAGAAAACTGTGATGAATATAATAAAATGTTAGCTGAAAATCCAATTGATATTCAATTATTAGGAATTGGTTCAAATGGACATATTGGATTCAATGAACCAGGAACTGATTTTAATTCAAAAACACATTATGTTGATTTAAAAGAAAGTACTATTAAAGACAATGCAAGATTATTCTTTAATGGAGATGAAGATGCTGTTCCAAAACAAGCAATCTCTATGGGAATTCAAAATATTATGGATGCTAAAAGTGTTGTTTTAATTGCTTGTGGTAAAAATAAAGAAAATGCTGTTAAAGGAATGATTGAAGGACCTGTAACTCCAGAATTACCAGCTAGTGTATTACAAAATCATAAAGATGTAACTGTAATTATTGATAAAGCAGCTGCAGCTTTATTAGAAAAAGAATATTAAAATTAATGAGGGAGAAATCTCCCTTTTTTTGTTTAGGTTGAAATTTTTATCATTAAACTGTAAGATTATATTACTAATATAGAAGGTGAAAATTATGAAAAAAATAAGACTTAAAGAATTATTTAATATACCTAATTGTTTATGCTATTTAAGAATAATACTTATTCCTATTTTTTTACATCGCTATTTTTTAGCTGGAAGTAAAGAAGATTATTATATATGTGCTACTATTTTAATTATTTCAGGTCTATCTGATTTTTTAGATGGCTACATTGCAAGACATTACCAGATGATTACTGATTTTGGGAAAGTTATAGATCCAATCGCTGATAAATTGACACAATTTACGGTTGCGTTTGTTTTAGTTTATACGTATTCATGGATGTGGTTATTACTTCTTATCATTGTTTTAAAAGATGGAATGCTGGCTTTAGGGGGACTTTATTTATATGAAAAAGGAGCAAAGGTCCAAGGAGCTTCATGGTGGGGGAAAATTTCTACTGCTATCTTTGATGTTGTCGCAATCGTATTAATTGGAATACATATTCCAAATTCTATTTTTGCAACTATTTCAATTTTTGTTTGTATTATGTTGATGTTATTATCACTTGTTTTATATGCTAAACAACTGTTATCAATTTATAAGGAGCTTAAGAATGAATAAAAGGCAAATAAAGTTAAGTTGTTATTTAGAACAATTAAATATAGAGGTTGTTAAAGTAGAAATGATTTTAAATCAATTAAATAGATTAAAAAATAATCAAGAGATAGCTAATTATATAATTGAAAGGGATCTTTTAAAAACAAAGTGTCAATTAGAATTATCACTTGCTTCTTTGTGTATTATTCTAAGAAAAATGTGTGAAAATCAATTTATTACTTTAAATCAAGAAAGAAGAAAAGATATTAATAGTATTATCCATTCAAATCGTTTTGATTTTTTTGAGGACGATAAAGTTTATGTTTTTTCACAAAAAGGACAAGAAGAAGTCAATATCATTCAATTACTAGATTATGCAAAAAAGATATTTAAAGAAATCGTATGATTTTTTTGGACATCTTTTTTATTTTATCCAAGATAAAATAAAACTAGGTGGATAAAATGAATATTAAAAAAAATTGTGGTATTGTTTTGATTGTTTTGGGAATCATCTTAACGTTAGATCGAACAAATGAATTCAAAGGTATTGTTTCAATTATTGTTTATTATATTCAAGAATACTGGCCTTTATTCATTACTTTTTGCGGTGTTTCATTGCTTGCTACACCACAAAAAACTAAAAAGAAATGAAATAAAAAATACTGATTTTATATAGCTAAATGAATTGAAACACGATAACAAAAATGATAATATGTATAACGTATTAATGGAGGAAACAAAAAAATGAAAAAAAGACCTATCGTATTATGTATTATGGATGGTTATGGTATTTCTGAAAGCATTAATGGTAATGCTGTAAGACTTGCTAATACACCTAACTTAGATGATTTAATGGCTATGTACCCAAACACAACTATTTCAGCTAGTGGTATGCCAGTTGGTTTACCTGATGGACAAATGGGAAATAGTGAAGTTGGGCATTTAAATATTGGAGCAGGAAGAACTGTTTATCAATCATTAACTTTAATTAATAAAGCTTTAAATGAAAAAACTTTCTTTGAAAATGAAAAATTCTTAAAAGCAATTCAACATGCTAAAGATAATGGTTCTAAATTACATATTTGGGGATTATTATCAAATGGTGGTGTTCACTCATCAAATGAACATATCTATGGTTTATTAGAATTAGCTAAACAACAAGGTTTAGATAAAGTATATGTACATGCTTTCTTAGACGGAAGAGATGTTGCTCCTGATAGTGGTGTTGATTTCGTAAAAGAATTACAAGAAAAAATTGAAGAAATCGGTGTTGGACAAATTGCATCAATTTCTGGTAGATACTATGCAATGGACAGAGATAAAAGATTTGATCGTGTTAAATTAGCTTACGATGCAATCGTATGTCAAGAAGGTGAATCTTTCGAATGTCCAGTTCAATATGTAAAAGATTCTTATGCTAAAGATGTTTTAGATGAATTCGTTATCCCTGGTTACAACAAAAACGTTGAAGGAACAATTGATGATGGAGATTCAGTAATCTTCGCTAACTTCAGACCAGATAGAGCAATCCAATTAGCTACAGTAATCACAAATCCTACATTCTATGAAGGATATGTACCTGAAAAACAAGTTAAAGATTTAGAATTCGTATGTATGATGAAATATGCTGATAGTGTTAATGGAGAAATCGCATTCGTTTCACCTGAACTTACAAATACATTAGGTGATTACTTATCAGCTCAAGGTTTAAAACAATTACGTATTGCTGAAACTGAAAAATATGCTCACGTAACTTTCTTCTTTGACGGTGGAGTTGATAAAGAAATCGAAGGAGCTACTCGTGTATTAGTTAATTCACCAAAAGTTGCTACTTATGATTTACAACCTGAAATGTCAGCTTATGAAGTAAAAGATAAATTAATTGCTGAATTAGATAAAGATATTCATGATGTTGTAATTGTTAACTTTGCAAACTGTGACATGGTAGGACATACTGGTGTTATTCCTGCAGCAATCAAAGCTGTTAGCGTTGTTGATGAATGTATCGGTGAAGTATATGAAAAAGTTCTTGAATTAGGTGGAACTATGTTAATTACTGCTGACCATGGTAATGCTGAAGAAGAATTAGATGCAGATGGAAATCCATTCACTGCTCATACAACAAATGTTGTACCTTTAATTGTTACTAATTCTCATGTAGGATTAAAAGAAGGCGGAAAATTAGGAGATTTAGCTCCAACAATGTTACAATTATTAGGTTTACCAATTCCTGAAGAAATGGATGGAGAATCTTTATTAAAATAATCAATAAGTTCATATTGATTTCATTTTTAATAGGTATATTAAGTGGGTGTAGTCATACTACATCCACTCATACTATACAGAAAGATTTATCAAAAAATCAAATCATAGAAATCAATTATGATGATGTTTTAAAGAAAATAAATCAAAAAGAAGATTTTGTTTTATATGTTGGAAGACCTGATTGTAAAGATTGTCAAGAATTTGAACCTTATTTAAAAAAATATTTAAAGAAAAATAAAGGAGTTTATCTTTATTATTTCAATATTAAAGAATATCGAGATCAAGCGAATAGTCAAGAAGCAACAAAAAAAGAAAAATCTCGATATAACCAAATGAGAAAAAAACTTGATTTTTCATGGACACCTACTTTAAAATTAGTGATCAATGGGAAATTTGTAGATCAATATACTTTTTTAGATGAAGATTATTATTCATTACCAAGCAAAAAACAAAAAGAAAAGAAACAGGATTATATTGATAAACTTTCATCTTGGCTAGACCAAATATACCAAGATTAAAAGAAAGGATTGATAAAATATGAAAAAATGTCCAAAATGCCATAAAAATATACCAAGTAATGCAAAAGTATGTCCTTATTGTGGAACACCTCAATCTGGCTATCAACCAATGAAACGTACTCCTAAAAGAAAATACGCATTCATTTATCCAATTTTGATTATTGCACTTGTTTTCTTACCTATGGGAATTTCTTATTTCTTTGCATTTAATGCATTATCTGATAGTGGAATCAATCAAACAGCAACATTAAAAACATATACAAAATCAAATCAAGAAACAGTTGTATATCAATATGATTCCTTAAAAGAATTTTCAAAAAATGTTAAAAATAGTAAAAAATATGTCAATAAGATTAATAACATGGAATCGTCTTTAGAAAAAATAGTTGGAACAAAAAATATGGATTCAGAATATTTGTTTCAAATAACAGATAATAATAATCTTTATGTATCTGTTCAATATGATATTTCTTTAGATAAACAAAATACAATGAGTATTTCTTATGATTATGATTTATCAAAAGAAAGCCAATTACAGTTTGAATATCATTTAAATGATATTCAACAATTAGATGATGGCTATCAACAATTAAATCAACAAGTTACAAAAATAAATCAAATCATTACACTATTTAATGAAAAAGATAATCAAGAATTAATTCAAAAAACATTAAATGATTTAAAAAATAATGAAGCTGAAATTTCAAAAGAAACACTTTCTCATTATGGAAAAGGAATGACACAATCAAAAGGAAACGATCAATCTTCAATAAGAATATTTAATTATAAAGATACATATCGTTTAAAATTTTCTTATGATTCAAATTTAAATTTAGAAAAATTTATATAAAGCCAAGAAATTGGCTTTTTCTTTTTATGTAAAACAAGTATAATAGGGATAATTATAGGGGAAAAGTAGGTGAATCGATGAGAAAAATTGCAGTTTTAACCTCAGGAGGAGATGCACCAGGAATGAATGGGGCTATTCGTGCTATTGTTCGTGTAGGAATAAAAAGAGGTTTTGAGGTTTATGGTGTTTATGAAGGATATAAAGGATTAGTAGCAGGGAATATCAAAAAATTAGGGTATAGTGATGTTTCTGAAATATTATCTAAAGGGGGAACTATTTTAGAATCTTCAAGATTACCTTCATTTAAGGAAGATAAAGTTCAAGAACAAACAATTCATCAGCTTAAACAAAGAGGGATAGATGGGCTTGTTGTTATTGGGGGAGATGGAAGTTATAAAGGAGCTTTAGCACTTAGTCAAAAAGGAATTGATTGTATTGCTATTCCTGGAACAATTGATAATGATATTAATGGAACAGATGAAACAATAGGCTTTCATACGGCACTTTATAACATTATCGATGCTGTTAATAAATTAAGAGATACGTCTAGTTCACATCATCGCTGCTTTGTTGTTGAAGTTATGGGAAATCATGCAGATAATCTTGCTATTTATTCTGCAATTGCATGTGGTAGTGAAATTGTTATTACAGATAAAACAGAGTATGATGAAAATAAAATTATTGAAGAACTTAAAATATGTGAAGAAGAGTATCATAAAAAACATGCGATAATTATTGTAAGTGAAAAAATATTAGATGTTGAAAAACTAGCTAATCGTATTAGCGAAGAAACTGGATATTCAGGAAGATCAATTGTTTTGGGACATATTCAAAGAGGTGGATCACCTGTTCCTGAAGATCGTATTTTAGCATCTAAAATGGCAGAAGAAGCCATTTGTTTATTAGAAAAAAGAAAAAGTGGTTTATGTATCTGCATGAAAGATAATCAAATTATATCTAAAAATATTGAAGAAGCTTTAATTGAAAAAAATGAAAATCAGGATCGTTTATATCAATTATTTTTAGACTTAGCTTAAGGAGAAGATATGAAAAAAATATTATTTAGTGATATTGATGGAACAATTGCTAAGGGCAATTTACCCATTACTTATAAAGATCAAGAAGCTGTAAAAAAATTAAGAACACAAGGTCATTATTTTTCATTTTGTACAGGAAGAAATATTCAAGAAACAAAACTTGTCACACCACATTTTGAATATGATTATCTTGTTTTAAATAATGGAGCAATGATTGTTGATCAAAATGATCAAGTTCTTTATCGAAAACAAATAAAAAATGAAATTGCTAAAGAAATACTTAAAGAAAGCTATCAAAAATATCCTTATCTAAATTATACATTTTTTGATGGTCAACAAACATATGGATATATAAATCAAAAAACATGTATTTTAACAGAAAATGGTTATCAAGAAATAGCAGGTGATTTTTTAGAAATATTAGATCATACTCAAGATGATATTGATATTGTATGTGCTTTTCATCCACAAGAAAAATTAGATGAAATACTTGAAATTCAAAAACAAATCCACCAAAAATATGTAGGTATTCATGCAACACTCAATGTTGTTTATTTAGATATTACAGTAGATTGTACTAAAGGAAGTGGACTTAAAAAGCTTTGTTCATTATTGGATCAAGAAGTGATTTCTTATTGTATAGGAGATTCTTATAATGATTTAGATATGTTTGAAAAAGCTGATCATGCTTATACTTTTAATCGTGTAGAAAAACAAATAAAAGAAAAGACAGAAAAACAAGTTGATTATGTTTATGAAGTCATCAACGATATGTTAGAAGGGGAATAACAATGAGTTGGCAAGATAAATTAAGACAAGTAGAACCATATGTAGCAGGTGAACAACCAAAAATCAACAATATGATTAAATTAAATACGAATGAAAATCCATATGGTCCATGTAAACAAATAAAAGATATTTTAAAAGAAATCGATATTGAAAAATTAAAACTTTATCCAAATAGTGATGGAGAAGAATTAAGACATGCTTTAGCTAAGTATCATGGTTTAAAAGATGAACAAGTTTTTTTAGGAAATGGTTCAGATGAAGTTTTAGCACTTACATTTTTAACATTTTTTAATGGAAGTAATCCAGTATTATTTCCAAATATTTCTTATTCATTTTATCCAGTTTATTGTGATCTTTACCAAATGAATTATAAAGAAATTATTTTGGATCAAGATTTTAAAATGCATGTTGAAGATTTTAAACAACCAAATTCAGGAATTATTTTTCCTAATCCAAATGCACCAACAGGATTACTCGTTTCATTAGATTTTATTGAAGAAGTTTTAAAAAGTAATCCAGAAAGTATCGTTGTTGTAGATGAAGCTTATATTGATTTTGGAGGACAATCATGTGTCCCACTTATTCATCAATATGAAAATTTAGTGGTTATTCAAACGTTTTCTAAATCAAGATCTTTTGCTGGAGCTAGATTAGGAGTAGCTTTAGGAAATAAAGAAGCTATTTCTCATCTATATGATGTGAAAAATTCTTTTAACTCGTATCCTATTGATTATATAACTCAACAAATTGGACTTGTTTCTGTTTTAAATAGTCAAGATATGAAAGAAAAATGTCAAAAAGTAATTAAAACAAGAGAATATACAAAAACGAAACTAAAAGAATTAGGATTTGTGGTTCCAGATAGTTATGCTAACTTTGTATTTGTAAAACATCCAAAGATTGATGGGGAAGAATTATTTTTAGCACTTAGAAAAGAAGGCATTATTGTGCGTCATTGGAATAAACCATTGATTGATCAGTATTTAAGAGTTACGATTGGAACTGACCAACAAATGGAAAGATTCTTTGAATTTTTAGAAAACTATTTAAATCAAAAAGGATTGTTATGATTTTTTCATAACAATCCTTTATAAAAAAGAAGCTATAGCGATTGCTATAGCCTTTATTTTTCTTCTGTATGATGTAAATCTTCTTTAATTTGAGTTGTAGAAATTTCAGGAGTTCTTGGTAAATAAATAACTTCTACACCCTCATCTTTTAGATAATCAAATTTACCTTTCCAATCATCTCCAATAACAAAAGTATCAATATGATATTCTTTAATATCTTTGATTTTTTGATCCCAATTTTCTTCAGGAATAACTAAATCTACAAAACGTACAGATTCTAGTAGACCTTTTCTTTGTTCATAAGAGAAATAACATTTTTTATCTTTTTTCAAACGTGTAAATTCATCAGTTGAAACAGCAACAATTAAATAATCACCTAAAGCTTTCGCACGTTTTAATAAATTAATATGTCCGTAATGTAATAAATCAAATGTACCATAAGTAATAACTCTTTTCATACCTAACCCTCTTTTACTTTTAATAATACTATTTTCAAAATTAATATCTGCAACAGACTTTGTTAGCTCTGTTTTTCGATCACGATTCATTAATGCCTTGACTGCTTCATTTGGACTAACTTTACCTTTAACAATAGCATCGACCATGGCAGTAATTGGCATTTCTACATCATATCTTTTAGCAAGTTGCATTGCAGCAGGTAAAGCGTTTAAACCTTCAACGACCATACCAACTTCTTTTGTAGCGTCATCAACATTGTAACCTTGTCCAATTAATGTTCCACATTTAAAGTTACGACTATGCACGCTTGTTGCTGTGACAATCAAATCACCAATTCCGGCAAGACCATGGAATGTTTGTTCAAGGCATCCCATTGTTGTTCCTAAACGTGTCATTTCAGAAAGACCACGCGTAATAAGGGCAGCACGAGTGTTATCACCATAATTTAACCCATGGGAAATACCAGCTGCTAAAGCAATGATATTTTTTAAAGCACCACATAATTCAACCCCGCGGACATCAATGTTTGTATAAACACGCATGCATGTATCTTGGAAAAGATTTTGTACTTTTTCAGCAACTTCTAAATCATCACAAGCTGAAACAATGGTTGAAGGCATATCTCTTACAACTTCTTCAGCATGGGTTGGACCTGATAGAGCTACGATTTTTGCTTGATTTCCTAAAACATCTCGAATAATTTCAGACATTGTATAAAGACTATCTTTTTCAACCCCTTTAGCAAGATCGATTAAGATTTGCTCTTTAATATAATCTTTAGCTGTTTCCATTGTACTTCTCATAAAAATGGAAGGAACAGCAACCACTAAATACTCGCTATTGCATACTTCTTTAATATCTGTTGTAAATTCCATATCATCAGGAATTTCTAATTCAGGTAATTTTGGATGTGTTCTGTTTTTTTGAATATATTCAATTTCTTGAGGTAAAGCCGACCAAACCATCACTGAATGATGACGATTGCATAACACTCTTGCGACAGCCATCCCCCATGTACCTGCGCCTAAAACACCAACTTTATACATGATAAATAACCTCCTATTTTTTGATGTATTTCATTTTTTCATTTTTTATAAAAACCCAATGATCATCATTTGAATCATCTTCACTAAAATGATAATCATCGATCACAATTTCTTTTATTTGTTCAATATCTTCAATATGATGTTCAATCAAATAATTGAGTATCATTCCTCTAGCTTTTTTTAAATACACGGCATTTCGTTTAAAAGTATGCCCATTTCTTATCACAAAATCAAGTTGAATGATTGGAAGATCAAACATTTTTTCATATTCTTTCGTACTTAAAGAAAGAATAATATCTTCATTTTTTAAATAATCATTTAGTTCTTTATACCAATATTGATATAAATTTATTTCATTTAATTTATGTTTCATTTCTAAACGATGATAATTTACAGCATCATTATAACGTAAAATTCCATAAAGTGGAGAATTAATTAGTAAATGCTTATCTAAATAATCCCATTCTTCTTTTTGATAATTCTTTAAATCAAGCTGTTTAAAAACAACGCCATTAAATAAATTTATGGCTGCAAAAGTTTCCTCATTATGAAAATAATCATAAATTAATGAAGATTGTTTAAAAGAAATCTTCATCAAATCATGAATTTGATCAATATCTAATTCTTTTAATTGTTTTCTTAAAGATTCTGCTTTATTAAAAAACAATGGTGTTTGTTTTTCAATAGGAAAATGCTTTTCTTTTAAACTTTTTGCATCAGCAATTATAATTTTCATAGACTTCACCACATCCATTATATATTAAAATAAAAAATTATGATATACTACATTCGGTGATAAAGATGAATACAACAATTATAGATAAGATATTAATTCATATGCTCGATATGGAACATAGTCAAATTATTTACTCTGATCAATTTATTGATTTAATAGAGGGAACAACTGAATATTATGATAAAAAAATAGA
This sequence comes from Faecalibacillus sp. MSK20_93, assembly GCF_020589945.1. Classification (NCBI taxonomy): domain Bacteria; kingdom Bacillati; phylum Bacillota; class Erysipelotrichia; order Erysipelotrichales; family Coprobacillaceae; genus Faecalibacillus; species Faecalibacillus sp. MSK20_93. Next base: position 12,469 of record NZ_JAJDKA010000012.1, read on the forward strand.
AAAATGTTTAACGAATACAACCATTAAAGAACTCATTGTAGGAAGTGAACATCATTTATTACAAGCAGCTAGAAATATGATCATTGATGATGAACAATTTATTGTTGAATCTAAAAAGATTGCTCAAGATCTATTTGCTGTCAGCAAATATGTAGAAGAAATGCCTAATAGTAATTTAATGTTTGTTGAATGTAAAGTAGATGGAGAAAAGATGATTCTCATCATGAAGTTAAATTATAAAGTGACACCTATTTCTATTGTGGAAGAAGTAGATGGTAAAAGATTTATTAAATTTGTTAATAGACAAAGTCTTCCACCTAAAACTTCAGCTGTTGAAGAAGCAATTATTATCAATGTTGATAAAAACACAGTTTCTTTAATTGAAAAAAGATTTCAAATAGATGGAAAACCAGGCTATTATCTTAATGAACAATATATTAAAGGTGAACCTAAATTAACAGATAAACAAAAAATGAGTATTGTCAATAAAGTCGTTAAAAAAGTCGATAGTGAATATAATGTTTTTGAAGGTGATCCTACAGCTATGGTCAAAAAAGAAATGATTGATTTAGTGATGGAACATTTACCATTAAAACCAATGGAAATTGCGAAGAAGGTCATGGGTGATGATTATAACGCACAAGAAGAAGTTGAAACGATTATGAGAGATCTAGGAATTGAAGAAGATGATGAAATTGTTAATGTCCCACTTTCATTAGATCGTATGTCAAGATGTAAATTGGTTTTAGATGATGATCGTATTATTGAATTAAATGTTGAAGATTATTTAAATCATGAAAATATTACAACCGAAACAGATATGTCAGGATATTCAACAATTACTTTAAATAATATTAAGGATATTAAGATTAAATAAAGACAATAAGTTTTCTTTATGATAGAATAAACAGGCATATAATGAAAGGAAATAGATAAATGAGTAAAGTAATTAAATTAGGTAACTATAAAGGAATTGAATTTAAAGTAGAAAAAGTACCTGTATCTAATGAAGAAGTTGAACAACAAATTCAAATGATTTTAACTCAATCAAGTCAAACAGAAGAAAAAGATGGAGATACTGTTGAAAACGGTGATATCGCTACAATCGATTTTGTTGGTTTAAAAGATGATGTTGCTTTTGAAGGTGGAACAGGAAATGATTATGATTTAGAAATTGGTTCAGGATCATTTATTCCAGGGTTTGAAGAACAAATGATTGGTATGAAAGTTAATGAAACAAGAGATTTAAACTTAACTTTCCCAGAAAATTATCAAGCAGAAGATTTAGCTGGACAAGATGTTGTTTTCAAAGTAACAGTTAAAAAATTATCTGTAAAAAAAGAAGCTGAATTAAATGATGATTTTGTTGAAGGTTTAGGTGTACCTGAAATTAAAACAGTTGAAGATTTAAAAGCTTATATTAATGAAGGTTTACAACAACAACATGATCAACAATATGAAGCACAAAAAGAAAATACAATTTTTGATGCTTTCATGGCAGATAGTGAAGTTGAATTAGATGATGATGCAATTGATGAGGCATTAGATAGACAAATGTCTTATATGGCGAATCAAATGATGGCTCAAGGAATTCAATTAGATCAATACTTACAAATGACAGGTATGGATGAAGAAAAATTAAGAGAACAAATGAAACCATCTGCTACTCAACAAGCTAAATTAGAAGCTTTAATTGATGAAATTATTGCTGTTGAAAATATTGTTGTTACTGAAGAAGTTTTAGATGAACAATTAAATATGGTTGGACAAGCTAATCAAATGACTAAAGAACAAGTATTAGAAAAAATTGATTTAGAAGGATTCAAAAGAGATTTATCTCGTATGCAAGCAAGCCGTATTATTGTAAATAATGCAGTTGAAAAATAATGAAAATTCCACGATATAGTGGAGTTTTTTATTATACTGTATAAAAATAATTTTTTCATTGATATTTAGTTTGGTTAATGCAAAATAGGTTGAGTAATTAAAGAAAAAGGGTAAAAATATCTATCTGTATTAAAGAGTTTCATTTTTTATGAAAATCATTGTTTTGGGAGCCGGTAAAGTCGGAAAAACACTTATTAAACATATGTCAAATGAAGATCATGATATTATTGTTGTTGATCAAAATGCAACTAAAGTAGAATAAGTTGTAAACCAATATGATGTTATAGGTGTTGTAGGTAATGGTAGTTCATAGGATATATTAATGGAAGCAGGAGCAGAAGATGATAACCTTATTATTTGTGTAACTACTTCAGATGAATTAAATATTTTAGCAGGATTAATGGCTAAAAAAATGGGAACAAGACACACTATTGCACGTGTTAGAAATCCTGATTATTCATTACAACGTGATTTTATGAGAAATCAATTAGGTTTTTCAATGATCGTTAATCCTGAACTTGAAGCAGCAAGTGAAATTTGTCGTGTTTTATCTTTTCCTTCAGCTGTTAAAGTGGATACTTTTTCAAGAGGAAAAGTTGAGCTTGCTGAATTCTTTGTAGAAGATCAAAGTCGTTTAAATGGAGTTGAATTAAATCAATTCCATAAAATTACAAAAACAAATATTTTAGTATGTGCTGTAAGTCATAATGAAGATGTAATTATTCCAGATGGAAATTATGCTATTAAACCAGGTGATCATTTATATATTACAGGGACACATCGAGATTTATCAAGATTTTGTTTAGATATCGGTGTTATCACAAATCGTATTAAAAATGTTATCATTGTTGTTGGTATCAAAACTTGTTTTGTCTTTTGATATGTTAGCAGAACGACTTGAAATATTCCCAATGTTATTATTATTTGCTCCATCTCAATGGAAAAAATAGACTACTTAGAAATCCCTAGTGAACTTCTTTTAAAATATTGAAAATTATTTATTAGGAGATCTCGAAAGAGGTCTTTTTGCATTTCACACCCTAAAAACGACATTTCGCGACAAATGAAAAAATAAAGTATCATAAATAGTAAAATATGAATAGACAAGGGAGGTTTTTTATTAACAAATAAATAAGTAGTTTTAAACATAATAATTTTTAATAAGGGGAGAAAAAGAAAGTTATGAAGATAAAAATTAAGAAAATAATAGCAAGCGTACTTACATTTATGATGATCTTTACACAAATGCCTGTAAATGTATTTGCGGCAGATACTAATATTTCAAGTGATGGAAGTACGTATTATACAAGTACACCAGGAACATATAATTTACCTGGAGGCACGTATTATACTAAGAAATATTCTACATGGGAAAATGCAGGTACAAAAGTTTGTGTACAATATAATAGCTCTAAAATAGGAACGATAGCTTTAAATATATTAGGCGATGTTATTAATAATCCTGATAAAAGTGGAAGGTTTGATTTTATTAGGACTGACAGAAATACTGATGTAACTATTAATATGAATGGTCATACATTTACTTATAGTGGAAATGATGTTTACAGTCTATGCGGATTTGTTGAAAATTCAGGAACAATGACAATCAATGGTAGTGGTGGAACGATTGTATCTGATGAAGTTGGACTTAACTCTAAAGAGGGAGTTTTGAATGTTAATGATGTCACAATTAAAGCAAATCGTATTGGTATTTACAATGAAGCGACAGTACTTAAACTAAAAAATGTAAAGTTTGATGAAAGTTGTGGAACAGATGTTCAACTTGGTAGTAATGGTACCATTGATCTTTCAGAATATAATGGAAATGCTATTACAATTGATATTGATTATAACATAAACGATGGAAAGAAACACAGAATATCTCCAAGAGGAGTAAGTAGAGATGATTTGAATAAAATAAATTTTGTAAGAAATAGTGACAAATTATACAGAGTTGATCTTAGATATGACGAAGAAGGTCAATATATATATTTAGCAAAACATGTTCACAAATGGAACTATGTACTTGATAACAGCGATGAAAGTGGAAAAACAATAAAAGGTTATTGTAGTGAAGAAGATAGAAAGAGTGAATGTGATTATCAGGATCCAGATACTACAACAGCGAAAATAGTATTAAAAACAAAAGATGGAGGGTATAAGAAAGGAGACAATGCTTGGGTTGAAAATGCCGCTGGTAATAATACCTCTAGTTTTCCAATATCAGGAGATTCATACAAATTAACATATTATCAAAATGGACAACAATTATCACAAAGACCAACAGAACCAGGAGATTATTCAGTAACTCTAACAATGAATCAAGTTTCAGTTTCTGGAGAATTCACAATTACGAAAGCAGAATATTATACAAATAAAATATATTTCAAAGATAAGAACTGGAAAGAACAAGATAATTGTAAATATACTTATCAAGGATATCAATCAGAATTTGGTCCATATGTAAAAGTCAATGATGGGTATGGTCATCTTATGGATCCGAATTATGTAGATTCAAATGCAGTTGTTTCTTATGAATACAAGAAATGTGATGATGACGACAGTACATATAAACCAATAAGTTCAGATAAGCTATTAGCTGAGTTAAATAGTCTAAAACCTGGTACTTATTATATTAGAGGAGTAGTTTCTGAAACAAATCATTATTTGCGTTTAACAACAAAATCACTTAAATTTACTGTATTAAAAGCAGAACCTACTCCACCTAGCATTGTTAAATACACATGGGAATATGGAGAACAACCAGAACTTGTCCCTGAAAGTATGTTAGATAATTGTCAATATTCATATAAATATTATGATCGTGATACAAATGTTAAGGTCAATAAAGAATATCCAGACGTAGGAAAATATTATTTAAGTATATATAATTCGGGATCGGATCTTTATAAGCCTGGCTGGGCTCCTCAAAAATTTATTACTATTACCCAAAGAACAGCAACTTTATCATGGAAACTAGATGGAACAAATACATTAAAAATTCCATATGATGGTAAACCACATGTTCCAACAGCAACTGTTACTAATACAGTTGGAGATGACAAATGTAACGTGACTGTTTCTGGTGAACAAACTGAAGTAGGTACATATACTGCAACTGCAACTGAATTGAGTGATTCAAATTATAAATTACCTGCACAAAAAACAGTTACATTCGAAATTGTCAAAGCCCAAAGAGAAGCACCAACATCTGTAACAGCCACAGGGACAACATATAAAGGTGGAACAGATGGAAGATTAAATAATGTTGATTCATCAATGGAATATAGAAAAGATGGTGAAAATGAATGGCATAGTATTACTGGAGATACTGTAGAAGGATTATCTACCGGTAAGTATTATGTAAGATATAAAGATAGTAATAATTATTATGCATCATCTGAAAAAGAAGTATATGTAGCCAATGGACAAGAAATCAAAGTAAAAGTTCCAGCTAGTCAAGTTGGATATACTTTAAGTGTTAGTAATACAGTTGTTGATTATAATGAATCAAGTACTCTTACATTTACCTTGAATAAAGGCTATTCAAAAACAAAAAATTTCGCTGTTAAGGTCAATGGCGAAACAGTTCAATTAGATAACAATAATCAATATACAATAAATAATATTCAAAAAAATACAAATATTACAGTTGAAGGAGTAGCTGATATAACAGCACCTGATACAGAAATAAAAGTATCCAATAAAACATGGAAAAGTATTTTAAATAAAATTACATTCGGTTTATTCTTTAAAGAAACACAAAAAGCAGAAATTACAGCTACAGATGAAGGTAGTGGAGTTAATAAATACTATTATTATGTTGATAAATCAGGTAGTGAAGAATCACTAACAGAGAAACAATTACAAGCAGTAGATTGGAAAGAAGGAACATCTGTTACATTTAGTGAAGATAGTAATTATGTTATTTATGCCAAGGTAACAGACAAAGCAGGAAATATTAAATATGTTTCAACAGATGGTATCGTAATTGATACGATTGCACCACAAGTATCAGGTGTAGAAAACAATCAAACATATACGAAAACACAAACATTTACAGTAACTGATAACAATTTAGATACAGTAAAAGTAGATGACAAAGTTGTAACATCTTATACATTAGTTCCTAAAAAAGGAACATATACAATCGAAGTAACAGATAAATCAGGAAATAAAACAACATTAAATAATATTACAGTTAACTGGGAAAAAGTAAAAAAACCAACAGTAGAAAGCAAAGTATATACAGGACAAACATTAACTGCAAATATTTCAGAAAATGGTTTATACACAGTTAAAGAAAATAATGGTGGTATTGATGTAAATGAATATGATGTTCAATTGACTTTAAAAGATCCTACAAATTATAAATGGGAAGACGGTACTATTGATACAACAGTAAAATTCAATATTACCCAAGCAACACCAGTTGTTACGAAACCAACAACAAAAACACTAACATATAATGGAAGTGAACAAGAATTAGTAAATGCAGCATCTACTAATGGAGGAACAGTAAAATATTCTTTAGACAATAAAAACTGGTCAACATCAATTCCAACAGGGAAAGCTGCCAAAGAATATACAGTTTACTACAAAGTAGAAGGAAATAAAAACTTTAAAGATGCAGATGTAAAGGAAATTACAAATAAAATCAATCCTAGAACAATCGATTTAAACTGGAATAAAGAATTAACTTACAACGGTAAAGAACAATTACCAACAGCTATAGTTAATAACTTAGCAGATGGTGATGAATGTGAAGTTACCGTTGATGGAAATCAACACAAAAATGCAGGTACTTATGAAGCTACAGCTACAAAAGTAAGTAATCAAAATTATAAGTTACCTGAAGATGTCACAACAAGATATACAATTAAACCAAAAGACGTCACTGTTACAATAACACCTAATGGTGGTACTTATGGTGAAAAAATTACAGGTGCTACAGCTAAGTTAAATGATGTAGAAAATGGTGATCATCCAGAAGTAACATTAACTTACACAGGAACAGGGTATGATGGAACAAAAGTTAATGGAACAGAAGTTCCTAGTCATGCAGGTAAATATACTGTTACAGCAAGTATCGATGACAAAAACTATAATTTAACTGATACAAATACAGCTGAATTTGTAGTAAAAGGTGCAGATGCTGGATTAAAAGTAAAAGAAGTGAATGATAAAAAATATGGTGATCAAGGATTTAAATTAGAAGTATCTCATAAAGGAAATGGAAAATTATCTTATTCAAGTAGTAATGAGGATGTAGCTACAGTAGATGATCAAGGTAATGTAACAATTCATAATGCTGGTACAACAAAATTAAAAGTTACATTAGGAGTTGATCATAACTATGATAGTGATAGTAAAGAAGTAACATTAACTGTTAATAAAATCAATCATGAATTAACAGTTGATCAAAAAGATGTTGAAAAGACTTATGGTGATGAAGCATTTACAATTCATGCTCAAAGTAAAGATAATGAATCAGCTATTGAATATGCAAGTAGCGATGAAAAAGTAGCTACAGTAGATAGTGAAGGTAATGTAGTTATCAAAGGCGCAGGTAAAGTCATCATTACAGTAAGTCAAAAAGAAAGTAAGAATTATAAAAAAATATCTAAAGAAATAAATCTTACTGTTAAAGCTAAAAAGATTACAGTTACTGTAAATGATGCATCAAAGACATATGGAGATGAAGACTCTGAATTTACATATGTAAATGATAAACTTATTGGTAATGATAAATTAACAGGAATTATTCTTACAAGAGAAGAAGGAGAAGATGTAGGAACATATAAGATAAAAGTAAGTCAAAAAGAAGGATCAAATCCAAATTATGATATTACTTTTAAAGATGGAACATATACAATTAATCCATTATCGATTGATAAAGGAACAGTTGTATTAGGAAATGTCTTAAAATATACAGGAGAAAAACAAACACAAGAAGTAGAACAAGTTTTAGTCAATGGAAAAGCATTAAATAAAGAAGATTATGAAGTATTAGATAATCAAGCAACGAAAGAAGGAAAACATGTTCTAACAATCAAAGCTAAAGGAAATAACCATACAGGATCCTTTGAATATGCTTATGTTATTTTACCAAAAGATTCAGATAAGATAGGAACAGGATCATTTACTGTTAAAACAACAGGAGATGTAGAAATAAGTAGAGATGAAGTTATAGATCTCCTTATTGAAAATAAAAAAATAACAGCAAATGAATTAAGTGAAGTAGCAGAAGGTAAGAAAATAGAAATCGTATTAGAAGTAAAAGAAGCACAAGCAAATGAACTTATTGAAACAAGTACAAAAGGATATAAAGTAGGAAAATACTTAGATATTACACTTTATAAGAGTGTTAATGGAACAAATGAAAGTATACATGAACTTTCAAAAGTCATGAAAGTAACAATCAAAGTTCCAGAAGAACTAATCAATAAAGATAGTAAAACTAAAAGAGAATACTATATCGCAAGAAGTCATAATGGAAAAGTAGATATACTAGAAACAAATTATGATGAAAAGACAAATAAACTTACATTTGAAACAGATAAGTTTAGTGATTATGCAATTATCTATAAAGATAAAAAAGAATTAAAAACAACGGTAACTGCTTCAATAAATAAATCAAATACAAAACAAACAACGAAAGCTAAAACGGGAGATAATGCAAATATTATAGGATTAATGATGCTACTAGTAAGCAGTATGTTTGTGATGGTATTTGTAAGAAAAAAAGAAAATTAATAGAGATATAGAAAAAGTCTTTAAGTTGATGCTTAAAGGCTTTTTCGCTGTTTTCAGTTTTAAATACCTAACGACACTATTCAAAACTGAACGACCTTTCTTAACAAATACCAAGTATACTAAAATATTTATATGCTATTAATTTAAATTTTAAATCTAATGATAAATTTAATAGTCAAATATTAGTAAAATATAGAGAGGAAATAATCTACTGTTTTTGTTACTTTTTTTGTAACAAGATGTTTTATTAAATAGATTGTTTTTTTTATTAAAGAGTCTATAATTGTATACAACATGAATGGAGGATTGCCTATGCTAGTAGATGGACATATGCATTTAGAAAACGGACCACTTACTAAAGAATATGTAATGGAATTTATTAATGAAGCTTATAAACAAGGATTTGATCGTATTCAAATTTTAGATCATACACATCGTTTTAAAGAATTTGAAGTTATTTATCAAGGTGTTAAAGAAGCAAGTGATCAACAAAGAGAATGGCTTGCTAATAAGAAAATGAAATTTAAAGATACACTTTCTAGTTATGTGCGTTTAATTAATGAGGTAAAAGCGGAAGAACTTCCAATAGAAGTTTTATTTGGATTAGAAGTATGTTATGTTCCTGAATATAAAGAAGAAATAAGACGTATTTTAGAACCCTATCAATTTGATTTTTTAGTAGGAGCTATTCATTCTATTGATGGACTTTTATATGATATGCCTTGGTCTAAAGAACTACTTTGGGAAAAATATAATGTAGATGATATTTATCATCGTTATTATGAATTGATTTTTGATTTAGTTAAAAGCGATTTATTTACGCAATTAGCTCATCCTGATACAATTAAAATGTTTGGTTATTATCCAACTTATGATTTAAAACCAACTTATCATGAACTTGCTGAATTATTAGTAGAACATCATGTTAAAGGGGAATGTAATACAGGGTGTTATTATCGTTATCATCATCCTGATAAAGGTTTGTCTAAAGAATTGTTGGATATTTTTAAAGAACATCATGTGGATATTATTACAGCGAGTGATGCACATAAACCAGCAGATGTAGGAACTTGCATCAAAGATATTTATAAGTTATGTCAATATGATTAAGTTGTTCTTGATTGAACAACTTTTTTGCTTTATGATAGACAAAAAAAGAAAGGTTGTTAGAAATGAGAATTACAGAATTATTAGATATAAATTCGATAGATTTAAATCCACAAGTTTCTAATAAAGAAGAAGCAATCAATCATCTGGTTGATTTATTAGATCAAAGTGGAAAATTAAATGATAAAGAAATTTATAAAGAAAGTGTTTTAAATAGAGAAGCGCAAAGTACAACAGGAATTGGTGATGGTGTTGCTATTCCTCATGGACAAAGTGAAGGTGTGAAAACAGCAGGATTATCTGCAATGGTTGTTAAAGAAGGATTAGATTTTAAGTCTCTTGATGGACAACCTACTTATTTATTTTTTATGATTGGTGCTCCTAAAGATTCGGGAGGTGCTCATTTACAAGCTCTTGCACAGTTATCTACTTTATTAATGGAAGAAGATTTTAGAAATGCTTTAATTAATGCATCTTCTAAAGAAGAATTTTTACAATTAATAGATGCTAAGGAAAATAAAAAAGAAGAAGTGAAAGAAATTGTTCATCCTGCTGTTTTAGCAGTAACTGCGTGTCCTACAGGAATTGCTCATACTTTTATGGCGGCTAAAGCTTTAGAACAAGCGGGAGAAAAATTAAATATTTCTATTAAAGTAGAAACTAATGGGCAAGAAGGGGTTAAAAATCAATTAACACAAGATGATATTGATCATTGTACTTGTATTATAGTAGCTGCTGATAAAAAAGTAGAAATGCAAAGATTTGAAGCGAAAAAAGTAATTCAAGTTCCTGTAAGAGATGGGATTTCGAAAGCTGAAGAGCTTGTTCAAAAAGCAAATAATGGCGATGGTGAAATATATCATCATGATACTAAAAAAGAAAAACAAAATATCATACGTTTATTTTACAAACATTTAATGAATGGTATTTCACATGCTTTACCATTCCTTGTTGCAAGTGGAGTTCTATATGGTATTTTATATCTTGTTAAAGATCAAGTATTATCAAATCAATTATTGACACTTATAAATTATGTTCAACAATTAATAACAATCATGATTATTCCAATTGTATCAGCCTATATTGCTGATAGTATTGCAGATCGACCTGCAATGGTTTCAGGTTTTGCTGGTGGATTAATTGTTTGTCAAGGAATTTCAATGTCATCAATTTCTGCTAATTCAACTTCTTTGCTTGCAGGAATTGTTGCTGGTTTTTTAGCAGGATTTGTTTCATTGATTTTAAAGAAATTATTTTCTTATTTACCACAATGTTTAAAAGGAATAGAAGCATCATTATTCCATCCTGTTTTATCAACTGTTATTGTTTTATTTGTGATGATTTATTTAAATGGTTATTTGTATATAGCACATAGCTATATTTTACAATATGTTTCACTTGTTGAATCTCAAATGTCAACAAAAATCTTATTTGGATTTGTTTTAGGAATGATGATGGCTATTGATAATGGTGGTCCTATTAATAAAACAGCCTATGTTTTTGGAATAGGAATGCTTATAAGTTATGATTATTATCCAATGGCTGCAGTCATGGCTGGAGGAATGATTCCACCATTTGTAATTGCTTTAACAGCAACATTATCTAAAAATAGATTTTCTAATCGAAAAGATGCATTAATGAATTATATTAATGGTATATCTTTTATATCTGAAGGAGCTATTCCATTTATTCAAAAAGAATCTCAAGTAATTTTACCAGCTTGTTGCCTTTCAGCAGGACTTGCAGGAGCATTATCAATGTATTTTGAATGTTCAATTACTTCTCCTCATGGAGGATTGTTCTTAATATGGATGGTCAATAATCCATTATATTATTTAGCGTTAATTGTTTTATCAACAGTTGTAGGAACATTGTTATTATTTATTTTTACAAAATTAAAAAATAACGTAAAATAGTATGCAAGTTAATATGAAATTTTTAAGAAGTCATTGTGACTTCTTTTTTTTGGACAATCCGTCCATTGAAAGAAGAAAAAAAGAAAGATAAAATAATAAAAAAGGTAAGTGTCAAATAAATAAGCGATTATAAATAATTAAAGAATTCAATACAATAAGGATGTACTTGATAAGGAGGTGCATCTTTTATGATAATTAGAGGAAAAGAAAAATGTCTAAATTATTGTATTGATTGCGGAGCTATCCTTTCGAGTAAGAAAGCTATTCGATGCAATAAATGCAATAGCCTTTTAAGAGCAAAAACTAGTCATCCGTCAAAAGAATTAAGAATAAAGAACAACGTATTATGAAAGACATAGATCATAAGATAAGTCGTGAAATCGTCAATACAGCAAAGAAACATAAAGCAAAAGTAATAAAATTAGAGCGATTAGAAAACATTCGCTCAACGACAAGAACAAGTCATAAAAACAATCCTAGTCTGCATACATGGTCTTTCTATAGATTAGCACAATATATAGAATATAAAGCCAAACTTGCAGGAATAGAAGTTGAGTATGTAGATTCAGTTTATACAAGTCAAAAATGTCCTCAATGTGGAAATATCCACCATGCAAAAGATAGAAAGTATATTTGTAAATGTGGATATCATACACATAGAGATTTGTTAGGTGCGATAAACATTTGTAATTCAACTGAATACATTGGTAACAGATGTATTGCCTAGGGAGCTATATGCTCTGCCCTAGGAGTGGTAATGGCATACCATATCTTGCACTACGACCTACTAGAAATAGACTGGTCATTCAATATATTTTTATTAAAAGTGTAAAAAGAATGTATATTGAAAGGTAGCAAGAATCCCCTGCCTTTAGACATAGGGAGTGTCAACTATAAACAAGCAGGAAGAATTTTATTATTTTCATTGGATGATTATTCTTTAGAAGAATGGACAGAAGCTGTAAATTATATCAGTCAAACAAGACAAAAATTTGAAACCAAGGAAGCAACTAGAGATTTTTTATATGTATTAATACTTACAAAAGCAAAGTTATATGACTTATAGAAGAGACTTTATGTTTCTTCTTTTTTAATAGCGAATAAGCTATAAATTTGTTATAGTATTAAGGGAAAGAGATGAAGTAAATGAAAAAAGAACAAAGAAGAAATTTAGGAGAAAAAATTGCCCAGGGAATATTACTCATTGTTTTAATTACTTTAACGATTTTTATGATGAGTGATGTTAAAAAGATTCAAGGAAATGCACGTGTTATTAATTATGCAGGAATTATTAGAGGGGCCACACAAAGAGAAATTAAATTAGAAATATCAGGAAATAAAAATGATATTTTAATTAAATATTTAGATGATATTTTTTATGGATTGACAAATGGTGGTGGAAAGTATCAACTGACAACATTAAATGATCAACATTATCAAAAGAAATTAACGGAATTACATACTTCTTGGTTATCTTTAAAAGATGAAATTAGTTTAGTAAGAGAAAAGGGATATCAACAAACAAATATTATTAAAATGAGTGAAGAATATTTTTATTTAGCAGATGAAACAGTTACAGCTGCTGAAGATTATTCTCAAAAATGTGCGACAAGATTAGATCAAATAGAGAAAGCATTGATTGTTGTAATTGCTTTAGTTATTCTAATGATGATCAAGGAATCTGTATCTGCAGTTGTTTTAATGAAGAAAAATAGAGAACTTAATAAAAAAGCATATATTGATTTGCATACAGGTTTGCCTAATAGAAGTCGTGTAGAAGAATTGATTGCTCACTATGATCACTTTGATGAACCGACCGCAATTATTGTTTTTGATTTGAATGATTTAAAAGTAGTTAATGATTCTTTAGGACATCTTGCTGGTGATACATTAATTATGAATTTTGCACATATTATCCGTACTTCTATTCCTGAAAAATATTTTGTTGGAAGATATGGAGGAGATGAATTTGTTGCTTTATTAAATGATGTTACTCAACAAGACGTAGAAGATATTATTTTACAAGTACAAAACGAAGCAAGATGTTATAATGAATTTAGTAAACAAATATTCATTGATTTTGCCTTTGGTTATGCACTTTCTACGCATAGTCGAGAAACAAATTTAAAGTTATTATTGAATCAAGCAGATAAAAATATGTATGAATGTAAGGCACGTATGAAAGCAAAGAAAAAAATTTAAGAAAAGGATTGTTCATATAAACAATCCTTTTCTTTTTATTGTGGAATGAGTTAAAAAAATGAAAATATTTATTAAAAATCAATAATTATGGAAAAACGGTACGCTTAACAAAAGAAGAAAGTTGTTTATCTTTTCAAGAGTTGAATATTAAAGATTATGATGAAAAAAGGATTGAATAACAATCCTTTTTCATTTATCCCATTTTTTTATGAATATTATTTGTATTTTTAATAATGTAAATAGGTCTTTGTTTCGTTTCAAAGTAACATGATGAACAATATTGACCTAAGATAGAAACAAAAATAAGTTGCAAACCACTTAAAAATAAAACTAAACTTGTAAGATAGGAAACAGGATGAACAAAAACAGAGTATAAAGAAACAATACAAGAAATACCTATTAAAATACCACCAATGACTCCTGCAATCGTAATAGGTGTTGATGAAAATGAGAAAATGCCTTTAAATGCATAGGAAAATAAACTAGCAAAATTCCATTTACTTTTACCAACAGGACGTTCAACATTATGAAATTCAAGCCATTTTGTATTAAATCCTACAAAAGAAAATAATCCTTTCATGTAACGATTATATTCTTTAAGTTCTAAAATAGCATTGACCATTTGTCGAGACATCATTCTAAAATCACCAGCACCATCATCCATATCCATTTTTGTAAGTTTTTGAATCACTTTATAAAAACTATGAGATAAAAAGTTTCTTAATTTTCCTTCACCAGTACGATCAATACGTTTACCGGCACAACAATCATATTCTTCATATTTTAATGAGTTATACATTTCTTTTAATAAATAAGGAGGATGTTGTAAATCTGCATCCATAATAACAACATAATCTCCACTAGCATTTTCAAGTCCTGCATACATAGCGGCTTCTTTTCCAAAATTACGAGAAAAAGAATAATAGAAACAATGAGGATTTTTATGAGCTAGTAATTTTAAAATATCTTCACTATGATCATGACTACCATCATTGATAAAAAGTATTTCATAATCAATATTTTCAATACTTTCTAAAACATGAGTCACTTCTTTATAAAAGAGTGGTAAAACATCTTCTTCATTAAAACAAGGAACAATAACGCTTATTTTATCCATGACAAACACCTTCTTCTTTAAAAATTTTAAATTTACATAAAATATAATTTGATAGAATCGTAATAAAACTGACGCATACTTTAGAGATCATTGGTTGAAGATTTAATAAATCAATTAAAAGATAAAGACATATATTTTCAATCAATAACGTCATAAATCTTAATAAGATAAAAGATATAAATTCTTTTTTTATATTATTTGTACTTTTAAACACATATCTTTTATTTGTATAATAAGCAAACAAAACTGCAAAAATCCAAGAAATACTATTAGCGATTAACCAATGACTATGTATTTTTAACAAAAGGAAATAAACAACATAATTTACGAGAGTTGTCATCCCACCTACAAAAACATAACTCACTATTTCTTTTGTATCATCCTTCATTTTTTCGTCTCCTTTCAATAATATAATTTATAAAAATCACCATAAATCCAAAGTAAGATAGAATAAAACCTAAACGATATCCAGTAGGGGTAAATTTTATTTGAATTTTATGTTTTCCTTGATTAATAGGACATCCTAAAAACGCTTCATTTACAATTTCACTCTTTACAACTTTACCATCGATATAAATTGTATAACCACGATCATAAGGAATACGAGTTATAAAATAACCATCATTTTTAACATTAATTGATCCTTTTAAAACATCTTTTCCTTTTTGAATATTTAAAGAATCTACTTCTTTGTTTCTATTTTCAATAACTTCTTTATTTAAAGAATAAGTTTTAATATTTTTAAGATCATAATGTCCTTTAGATAAAGAAATAGATAAAGTTTTAATATTTTCACCAGATAATAAATAAGTAAAATGTGTATGTTGATTATAATAAGGTGAATTACTTCTAGATAATTTATTTTTAATCCCATTGATTGTAATAGAGACACTTTGATGTGGTTTATAATTTTTAATATCGCCTTCAATAACAATGATTTGATTTTTAGTCTTTCTTTGAAGAGAAAGAGTGATTTTTTTATTTTTCTTTTGTTGAATTTGATATGAACTCTTTAAACCCATGTCTTCTTTGATAAATTGACTTTGATCTGTACTATTTCCATTTTTTACAATGGCATTCTTATAAAGAATATCCAAGGTATAAGGATATTGCAGTTGATGAAACTGATTTTGGCTATAGAGTTTATTTGTTGCATAAGCAATAGGCATAATATCTTGACTTTGATAAAGTTTTAAATCTTTAATAGCATCAATTTCTTGATAACCATCGATTTTCTTTTTTGAGATAATTGAATCAACGGATAACATCTTTAAATAGAAAAGATTATTTTGATCTATTTGTCCAACACGATTATTTAAAGAAATAGGAATCTTTAAAGTATCAAATAAAAATGAATTATAAAGATGATGATTTGTTGATGTATAACCTGAAAGACGGGTTACTTGATTTTGATAAGTTTGATTCATATTTTGATGAATTTCATTCATATTAACTAAAGTATTTATAAAATTTCTTTGAATCAATGTTTCTACTTCTTGATTTGCGTATTTTTTATATTGTTTATTTGGTAGAAAACTGGTTGTAGGATTATTGTAATAAACAACGAATAGTGGGACTAAAAGATAAATAAAACATCTTTTTTTATTTGTTTTTGAAAAATAAAGAATGATTAAACTAATAATTAAATCAAGAAAAACAAGTTCAGATCTTTGTATAAAAAATAATGGAAAAACAAAGAGAAATAGCATATACTTATTGATCTTAAAATGATTATTTTCTAATACAAGACCTGCTTGTAAAATAACCAAAGGTAAAAAAACAATCAGTATTTTACTTCTAGCATATAAAAACCCATTCATAATCAAACTGACGATAGGGCATAACATAGAAATCATTAAAATAATTGATAGAGTACGTGTCTTTTCTTTAAATAATCCAAAGACAATTAAAACCCAGAACATATAAGTGAGACCACAGCCATAGTTATTATAAAGAAGTCCCTTTAGTGAAAAAGTCGGAATCAATAAACTAAGATAGTTGGTTGCATTCACACTTTTATTTCCACCAGCAATTACAAATAATGTTGGAATTGTATAAATAGCTGTCAATAAAACAATAAGAAGATAAGCAGCAATTAAATGTAAAAAATGTTTTTTATAGTTTTTATAACGATAACAATGAAGCATAAAATAAATAAAACAAACAATAAAACACCCAACACAATAAAAATAACTATGTAATACAATACAACTTCCCCAGATAACAATACTTGTTAGCTTTTGATTTATAAAATAACGATCAATACTACGTAACATTAAAAATAAAAAAGGCATATAATTTACAAACATGATTTGTTTATGAAATTGAAAAAATAAGGCTGAAAGTAAAGTGAATAAACTCATCAAAAAACATAGATAACGATTTTTAAGATGATTTCTTAAAAATAAATAACAAGCAATCAGCGTTAAAATTATTAAAAATACTTGATAGAAAATGATGATATTGACCATTTTTACATGAATCAATAAAGCACCTAATAAAACATCAAACCTTAAAGTACCATAATAAGAAAAATGATAAATATTAACACCTGACATTAAATTTGAAAGATAAGTAGGAAAAATTGTTCCTTCACTTCTAATTGCATGTCTTAAAGCATCAGCAAGAGTGACATGCTGGTTAAACCAATCAATTGAATTTCCAAATAAGAGATGTTGACTTTTTACTATGAAGACCATAAATAATGGTATAATAGTTAAAACCAACATATATAAATAATCTTTTTTCTTCATCTTTTTTACCTCGCTATTCATTCTAGCAAGTCATTCTTAATAATTCCCTTAATCAATTCTTAAGAAATCATAAACAAATAAAGTCTACGTAAAAGGAGGCTTTAGAAAGTCTTAAGAATTCTTATGAATTATTATTAAGAAATAAGTGATAAGGTATAATAGGTGATAGAAATGAAGAAAAGTATTATCGTTATTTGTATAATGGTTGTTTTAGGATGTTTTTTAATAGATGATTCTAAATGTTTACATCAAAAAGAAATTAATCAAATAGATTTAAAACAATGTCAGAAATTAATGATCGTTGCACATCCAGATGATGAAACAATTTGGGGTGGAAGTCATTTATTGAAGGGACATTATTTAGTTGTTTGTCTAACAAATGGAAATAATGCAAAAAGAAAAAAAGAATTTATGAGGATTATGAAAGAGACACATAATCAAGGATTAATGTTTGATTATCCAGATAAAACAAATGGTCAAAGAGACAAGTGGTTACATGTTAAACAAAAAATAAAAAAAGACATTACCTATATTTTAAATAAGAAAGCATGGGCGATGGTTGTAACTCATAATCCATTAGGAGAATATGGACATATTCATCATCGGTTAACATCACAAATAGTTAGTATAGAAGCAACAAATCAAAATTTATATTATTTTGGAAAATATTATAAAAAGAAGCATGTTCCTCATGCATTAAAGAAGATAAAGCAAAAAAATTATGATAAGAAAATGCAGTTAATACAAAAATATGCATCACAAAAAAAAGTAATGGAACATCTAGATCATATGATGAACCACGAAAACTGGGTCAAGGCAAAAGATTGGAGAAGTTTATGAAAGAAAAAATAATGATCGTTGATGATCATGAAGACATTAGAGAAGTTGTTCATGTTTTACTTACAAATGAAGGGTATCAAATCATTGAAGCCAAAGATGGAAAAGAAGCGCTAGAGTTATTAGATGATGAGATAGATCTTATTATTTTAGATGTCATGATGCCTGAAATGAATGGCTATCAAGTATGTTTATTAATGAGAGAAAAAACTAATGCTCCTATTTTATTTTTAACGGCTAAAGGTCAAGAAAGTGATAAAACATTAGGTTTTTCAAGTGGAGGGGATGATTATTTAACCAAACCTTTTTCTTATAATGAACTCAATGCAAGAGTAAAAGCTTTATTAAGGAGATATCATGTTTATCAAGGAAAGGAAAAAGAGATTTCTTCAATAAGAAAAACATCGATTATTGAAAATTTAGAAGTCAATCAAGAACATAAAGAAGTTAAGTTGAATGGAAAAAAACTTTCTTTGACAGATTTAGAATATGAAATTTTAGATTATTTGTTACTAAATAGAAAACAAGTTATTTCTGCAAGTCAACTATTTGAAGCTATTTGGCATGAAAATTATTATTATGGGGCGAATAATACGATTATGGTACATATTCGAAATTTAAGAAAGAAGATAGAAGATGATCCACAAAACCCACGTATTATTAAAACAGTATGGGGAAAGGGGTATTATATTGACTAAAAGAAATTTGAGTTTATCAATGAAAATCGTTTTATTACTTCTTTCTTCGGCTATTTTAGCTATCTTATGTTATGCCTTTTTTAGAAACAATGTAACAGATTTCTATACTTTCATTGAAACCGTTGAAAAACCTTTTAATGAAAAGACGTTTATAAAAGGTTTTAAAGAAGAAGCAAAAAATATTTCTATTTATTCAAAAGATAAAAATGATAAAAAGGAATTGAAAAAGCTTTTAAAGAAGCATGATGATTATATGAATCTTCTTCTTTATGATGAAAATGAATCGTATATTGATAGTAGTTTAGGAAAAATTCTTGATGAGCCGGCAGGATTTACACCTTTGTATATTTTAAAAAGTGATTTTGAACAATATGCATTTAATAATTTTTTTAGAGAAACAATAACATTTAAAGATGGTGAGGGAATTGTTTATGTTAGTTCTATGCATTTATTAAAATATATAAAGTATTATTTTTATTGTGCTTTATTTGTTAGTTTATTAGTTTTCTTTTTACCTACATTTATTTTTATTAGAAAAAAAGTGAAATATATTAATATTTTAAAAAAAGAAGTATTAAATATGTCACAAGGAGATTTAAATCATCCAATGACAATCAAGAGTCATGACGAATTATCTATATTGGCACGTGAAGTTGATATTTTAAGAACAACCTTAGATTCAAATTATCAAAATGAATCAAAAATTAAAGAAGCTCATCAAGAATTAATTACTTCTTTATCACATGATTTAAGAACACCGCTTACTACGCTAAGAGGTTATTTGGATATTTTAAGCTTACATTGTTATAAAGATAAAAAACAAATGGATCATTATTTAAAAGGATGTATTGAAAAAACAGAACAAATTAAAGATTTATCAAATAAAACATTTGAATATGCACTTGTTTTTGAACAAAATTTATTGCCTCAATTAGAAACGATTCAAAGTGAACAATTTATATATTATCTTCAAGAAAATCTTGAATATTTAGAATTAGAAGGATTTAGGATTGAAAAAGAAATTGATATATGCTCAGTTGATTTACAATTAGATTTATCAATGATGAAAAGAATGATCAATAATATTTGTTCAAATATATTGAAATATGCTAAAAAAGATAAACCTATTTATTTAGAAATTAGTATTAAACAAGGTAAAATAAAAATTGTTTTTGAAAATGAAAAGAAAAAAGATTTACAAAAAATTGAAAGTAATAAAATTGGTTTAAAAAGTGTTCAAAAAATTGTAGAAACACATCACGGACAATTGTTTATCCAAGATTAACCAGAAACATTTGTTTTAATTATTACTCTTCCATACAATTAGATGCTTTAGCGAAGGCATCTTTTTTTTGGACTATTTATCCATTGAAAGAAGGAAAAAAGAAGATAAAATGATAATAGAAATGAGACAAATGTGAAACAAATATGAGACAAATTATCTTTAAGCATATGATACAATTAAATCAGGAAGCTCCTTACATCAATATTAAAAAAGATATGAAAAAGCGATGATTACTAACTATAAAACACTCATGTAAGGAGGTAAAAAAATGAGTCAAATAAGAAATGCAAGTGATACAACCTGTAAACAGTTATTAAGAGACGGGGAATGTTTTGCAGATCTATGCAATGCTCTCTATTTTCATGGTAGATAGGTCATCAAACCAGAAGATCTGATATCACAGGAAAATGATGTTTCCACATTGATAGGTAAAGAACCCTTACCAATGGAAACAAAAAGATACCGAGATATCGTCAGAAAAGCAAGTATCAATGGGGATTATATAATCATTGGTGTAGAACATCAAAGTACCTTGGATAAGAATATGATTATTCGTATACTCAACTATGATGCCCAGCTTTATATCAATCAGATAGAAAGTGGAAAAGAAGTACGACCAGTAGGAAGCTTTGTCTTTTATACGGGAGATAAGGAATGGACCTATCCAAAATCTTTAAAAGAAAGCTTGAAAGTACCACCTGAGATGGAAGACTATATCAATGATTGGAAACTACCAGTGTTAGAGCTTCAAAACATGGATCCTCAAATCCTTAAAAGTAAACGTCTAAAAGAAGTCGTAGAGATCAGTCAAAGTATGCTTAAAGGAGACTATGAAAAGTTAAGGACAAATCGTATGATCAGTGTAGAAAATTATAAGATGGCAGCCATCTTTACACACACGGACATTAAAGAAGAAGACTTACCAGAAGGAGATGAAATCAATATGTGTAAGGCAATGGATCAATTATTTCAAAGATTTGAAAATCAAGGAATTGAAAAAGGAGAGGCTATAGGAATTGAAAAAACATTAAAAGAACAACTTAAAGTAAAACTAGGAACTATATCAAGTCCTTTAGAAGAAAGACTCACAACAACATCGCTAGAAAAACTCAATGAACTTACATTAAATATTTTTAATATCAATAGTGAAGAAGATGTTTTAAAAATTATTCATTAATGAAAATAGGTTATAACGAATCAAATCGCTATAACCTATTTTTTTATGCTTCTTCTATTTCTGGTTTAATCATTTTCATTTGTTTCATGATTTTGCGAATATGATATAAGCTTTCAGCAATATTTAAACCATGATCACCAATTCTTTCAAAATCAGTTAAGATTTTTGTGTAAATAATACTGTTTTCAGTTGAACATTTTTTTTCTTTTAAACGAATTAATTGATTAACTGCGAATTGATGTTGTGTTTTATCAATATTATCTTCCATAACATCGACTTTATCAACGATATATTTAAATTCATCATAATCCATAATAATAAGTTCATCTAAAATATTATTACATAAACTTTCCATAATACTTATTTCTTTTAAAGCATCTTGAGAAAAATGGGTATCATCTTCTGCTAATCTTTGAGCTCTGTTAGCAATATTGATTGCATGATCACCAATTCTTTCTAAATCAGAAGATAGTTTTAAAAATAATATAATTGTTTGAGAACCTTCTGTAGGGAACTCGTTTGAAATAGCTGCAGTTGTAAAATCAATAATTTGTTGATTTAAATAATTAATATAGTTTTCATCTTTTAGAAGACGTTCGTATTTTTCTTGATCAAAATGATTTAAAAGTTCAAATGCTCTTTTAACATTATGATTCGCTACATTTAACATATGTTGAGTTTCATTAAACAATTGAGTATTAGCGATAGCACTTGTTCCAATATGACAATCATTTTCAAAAATACTGAAATCTAAATATTTAAGAGACATATGTTCGCTTTCTTCTTTATCTTCAGGTAAAATCTTAGTTGCTAGATCAACCAATTTAGTCCCAATTGGAAGTAATAATAAAGTTGTTGTGATATTAAATATTGTATGTACATTAGCTATTTGAGCAGCTACGTTATTTGGTGTAATACTTTCAATTAAATGAGCAAATGGGAATAATAAACTAATCGTTACAAAAATAACAGTTCCGATAATATTGAAAGATAAATGAATAATTGTTGTTCTTTTAGCATTCTTACTTGTTCCAATAGAAGCAAGAACAGAAGTAATGCAAGTTCCAATATTTTGACCAAATAATACATAAATAGATGATGATAAAGTCATAACACCACTTTTAGCTAAAGCTTGTAAAATACCGACAGATGCTGATGAACTTTGAATAAGTGCAGTAAATAAAGCCCCTACGATAATACCAATAAGTGGATTTTGGAACTTAGAAATCAATCCTACAAATTCAGGCATTGTTCTAAGTGGCACCATAGCCTTTGACATTGTTTCCATTCCAATAAATAAAATACCTAAACCACCAATAACCGTACCAATAGCATCTAATTTCTTGCTTTTAAAGAAAACAATCATGGCAACTCCAATAAAAGCAAATAATGGAGCAAGTGCAGTAATATTGATAGCAATCAATTGACCTGTAATTGTTGTTCCAATATTGGCTCCCATAATTACCCAAACAGCACTTGTTAAAGACATCAATCCAGAGTTAACAAATCCAACGACCATGACAGTTGTCGCTGAAGAAGATTGAATAACAGCTGTAACTAAAGCTCCAACTAAAACTCCTAAAATACGATTAGAAGTTAATTTTTCTAAAATAGATTTCATTTTATTTCCGGCAGCAAGCTCTAATCCATTAGACATCATATTCATTCCATAAAGGAAAAGCGCTAAACCACCTAACATTGAAAAAATATTCGATAGTTCCATATATATATTCCTCACAATCCGTAAGTAGATTAACACTTTCTTAATGTGAAGTAAATAAACTTAACATTAACTTAACAAAAAAAGCTCCTAAGAGCTTTTTACCATATTCCAAGAAGATGTTGCATGAATAAACTCATACAAGCAATACATATCCAACAAATAAAACCTAAAATAATTGGTTTACCACCATTTTTAATCAATTTAATAACATTTGTATTTAAACCAATAGCCACCATTGCTAGAACAATAAAGAATTTACTTAATTCTTTAAAGGGTGTAAAGAAATCAGCAGAGACTCCCATTTTAATAGCAACTGTTGTAATAATAGAAGCTAACACAAAATAAATGATAAAAAATGGAAAAACTTTCTTTAAATTAATTTTTTGACCATCTTTATTCTTTCTTAACTTAAAAAAAGATATAACCAAAGTAATCGGAATGATTGCAAGTGTTCTTGTAAGTTTAACAGTTACGGCTTTATCTAAAGTAGCACTTTGTAGATGGTACATTGAATCCCACGTAGAAGCTGCTGCTGTTACAGAAGATGTATCATTAATAGCAGTACCAGCAAAGATTCCAAAAGCTTCACCGCTTTTTGTAGAAAAACCTAACAGTGTTCCAAGTGTAGGAAATAATAAAGCAGCAATCATATTAAATAAAAAGATAACAGAAATACTTTGAGCTACTTCTTCATCACTGGCTTCAATAACAGGTGCTGTAGCCGCAATGGCTGAACCACCACAAATAGAAGAACCAACACCAATTAGAGTAGAAATCTTACTTGGAATATGCATGATTTTATGTAACAGGTAAGCGACAATTAAAGATGTAGAAATCGTAGCTAGAATGATTGGTAAAGATTGTTTTCCTGTTTGTAACACGACCGATAAATTCATTCCAAATCCTAACAAGATAACCGCATACTGTAAGATTTTTTTTGATGTAAAAGTGATGCCTGATTGTAATTCGTTTTTATCTTTAATAAATAAAGTAATGATCATTCCAAGAATAATTCCAAAGACAGGACCACCTACAATAGGAAACTTCTTTCCTAAAAACCAACAAGGAATGGCAATAATCAAACATAATAACATTCCTTTATAATTCTTTTTAAAATTCATAAACTCTCTCCCTTTTAAACAAAAGTAGTTTAGCATAAAAAATAGTAAATAACTAGAAACTCATAAATTAATTAAATTAAAAATTAAGAATAATTTTTTCTCATAAGTTTGTACTTTAAAACACATTCATGTATCATAAATATGATGAGGGATGAATATGTTTAGTAAAATGGTTATTTTAATACCAGTTTATAATCCTAGGGAGAGGATTATAAACTATGTTAAAAAGTTAAAAGAAAAAAATTATGATGTTGTTGTAATTAATGATGGCTCTGATGAAAATTATCATGCTGTTTTTGAAAGGATGATCTATGATTGTAAAATCATTAATTATCCACATTTTAAAGGAAAAGGCTATGCTTTAAAAAAGGGATATCAGTATGTTAAAGAACACTTAAAGGATAAAAAAGGAATTCTTATTTTAGAAAATGAATATGATTTAAAATTGGTTGATCAAATGAGTCAATCAATTAATGAGGATGCATCTAAATTCTATTTTGTGCATCATCAAGGGAAAAAGATTTTATCTCAATTATTTTCACTTATTTATAATCAAAAATTTATCAATGTCGACAGTGAATTGTTTGGCTTTTCAACATCTTATTTAGATGAAATGCTAGAAGTTGATGAAAACTGTTATGAAGTACAAGCTCTAATAGATCAAGTACAAAATCAACATGATATAGAAGAAATCAAGGTTAAAAAATTATCACAAGAAGCTTTTCATCCAAAAAATAAAACTTCTCAAATTATTTATGTTATCTTCTTACATCTTATTCGCTTTGTATCTTCCTCTATTATTAGTTCTATAATAGATGTTTTATTAGCGTGGATTTTATTAGATGTTTTAAAAATATGGATGACAAGTGATTTTTGGCGTATTGCTCTAGCAAGTCTTATCGCTAGAGTTATTTCTACAATTGTTAATTATGTAGTTAATAAAAAATATGTTTTTAAAGGAAAAACAAACAATAGACAGACAGCTATTCGTTTTTTGATTCTAACAGTTATTATTACAATTTTATCTACTTTATTTGTTTATGTGGCATCGATTTTTAATATCATGTCAGAAAAACTTGCGAAACCAGTAGGGGATTTACTGTTATTTTTACTTAGTTATAGTGCACAAACAAAGTGGGTATTTCATAAAGAATAATAGGATAAATCAATGATTTATCCTATTTAAAAAAAAATTTTTTAAATAAAAAATGTTGATAAAATCAAAGAAAATTAAAAAAATAAATAAATTTGAACTTCAAAGTATTTACATTTTATGTTCTTCGTGTATAATACAAACCGTATTCAAGGAGGAAAGTAAAATGGATTTTGAAAAAGTAAAAGAGATCATTGTTGATTCATTAAGTTGTGATGAAAGTCAAGTTACAATGGAAGCAAATTTAAAAGATGATTTAGAAGCTGATTCTTTAGATGCTGTTGAATTAATTATGCAAATTGAAGAAGAATTTGAAGTAGAAATTCCAGATGAAGTTGCTTCTAACATGAAAACTGTTAAAGATATCGTAGATTATATTGAAGCAAACAAATAGTAAAGAGGTGTCGCTGAGGCGACTATATATTTTATAATAAGCTTTGAAATTCAAAGCTTATTATTTTACTATATGCTTTGAACTTCAAACAAAGGAGAATGCTATGAAATTAGATTTCATTAAACAAATTATGAGTGAGTTTGATCAATCAAATGTCACTAAAATGAAAGTAGAAATAGATGATTTAAAAATAGAATTAGAAAAAGAAAGTGAAAAAGTTGAATATGTAAAACCATTAGAAAAAGAAAATAAAATGGTTGCAGAAGTTAATACCAAAGAGTCTACAGGTACACCTGTAAAATCACCAATTGTAGGTGTTTTCTATGGTGCAAGTTCACCTGAAAGTGATCCGTATGTTACTGTTGGAAAGACAGTTAAAAAAGGAGATATTATTTGTATTATTGAAGCAATGAAGGTGATGAATGAAATTAAGGCACCATGTGATGGAACGGTTACATCAATTCTTGTAGAAAATGAAGCGCTTGTAGAATATGATCAAGCTTTAATGGTTATTGAAGAAAATGTTTAAAAAGATATTGATTGCTAATCGCGGTGAAATAGCCGTTAGAATTATTCGTTGTTGTAAAGAAATGGGAATTGAAGCCGTTGCTGTTTATTCTTCAGCAGATGCCACTTCTTTACATGTTCAATTAGCAGATGAAGCTTACTGTATTGGACCTGCTAAAAGTAGTGAGAGTTATTTAAATATGGAAAATATTTTATCAGTAGCTACTTTATCAGGGTGTGATGCAATTCATCCTGGATTTGGTTATTTATCTGAAAATTCGACGTTTGCCAGACTTGTTGAAGAATGTGGTATGACTTTTATTGGTCCAAGTGGTGATGTGATTGATCAAATGGGGAATAAAAGCGTTGCTCGACAAATGATGATTGAAGCAGGAGTTCCAGTTGTTCCAGGAAGTGATGGCAGTATTGAATCTGTCAGTCAAGGAAAAGAAATTGCTAGAAAGATTGGTTATCCGGTTTTAATTAAAGCTTCTGCCGGTGGTGGTGGAAGAGGTATGAGAAAATGTTTTAAGGAAGAAGATTTTGAAAATGCTTATTTAACAGCTAAAGCGGAGGCAAAGGCTTGTTTTGGTGATGATGATATGTATATGGAAAAATTGATTCTAAATCCTAAACATATTGAATTTCAAATTTTAGCTGATCATTTTGGTAATGTTATTCATTTAGGAGAAAGAGATTGTTCAATTCAAAGAAGAAACCAAAAGATGATGGAAGAATCTCCAAGTAAAGCTTTAAGTCAAGAGCTTCGAGAAAAGATGGGAAATGATGCTATCAAAGCAGCTAAAAAAGTAGGATATGTTAATGCAGGAACGATTGAATTTGTTTTAGCACCGGATGGAAAATATTATTTTATTGAGATGAATACGCGTATTCAAGTTGAACATCCAGTAACAGAGATGGTAACGGGGGTTGATTTGGTTCGTGAACAAATTAGAATAGCTGCACATTTAAAATTGAATTATAAACAAAGTGATATTGAATTAAAGGGACATGCCCTTGAATGTCGTATCAATGCTGAAAATCCTCAAGAAGGTTTTAGACCTTCACCAGGGATTGTTAGTAGTTTACATATTCCAGGAGGTTTTGGGGTACGTATTGATACAACTTTATATCAAGGTTATCAAGTGTCTTCTCATTATGATTCAATGATTGCTAAGGTAATCGTTCATGGAAGAAGTCGTATTGAAACAATTCGTAAAATGCGTAGGGTCTTAAGTGAATTAGTGATTGATGGTATTGATACGAATCAAGAATTACAGTATTTGATTTTACATGAAAGTGATTATGTCAAAGGAAATTTTGATACAAGTTTTATTGAAAAACATTTAGATGAGTTGGTGAATGAAAGATGATGGAACAGTTATTTAAGGAAAGAAAAGAAAAACTTCATTTATTTAAGTCATTAAGAAAAAAAAGAGAAAATGAAAGAAAAGAAGTTCCTGAAGGACTTTATACAAAATGTCCAAAGTGTAAAGAATTGATTCTTACAAGTAAACTTAAAAAAAATATGTCAGTTTGTCCTCACTGTGGAAATCATTTAAAGATTACTGCTTATGAAAGATTAGAAATGATTTATGATCAAGGGAAATATAAAGAACTCTATAAAAGTACACAAAGAGTAAATCCTTTAGAATTTCCCGGATACGATGAAAAATTAGAAATTCTACAACAAAAAACAGGTTTAAATGAAGCTGTTGTTGTAGCAAGTGGAAAAATAAATGGGACAAAGGTGATTACTTGTGTGATGGATTCACGTTTTTTAATGGGTAGTATGTCTTCTATTGTAGGTGATAAAATCACGAAAGCTATTGAACATGCAACCAAAAGAAAGTATCCACTCATTATTTTTACAGCTTCAGGAGGCGCTAGAATGCAAGAAGGAATTTATTCCTTAATGCAAATGACAAAAACCTCCGCAGCTCTTGCTAGACATCATCAAGCAGGTTTACTTTATATTTCCTATATTACCCATCCAACAACAGGAGGAGTAACAGCTTCATTTGCAAGCTTAGGAGATATTATTATTGGTGAACCTCAAGCATTGATTGGATTTGCAGGAAGACGTGTCATTGAAAGTACGCTTAAACAAAAATTACCGGAAAACTTTCAAACAACAGAATTTATGGAAGAACAAGGATTTGTTGATTTAATTGTGAAACGTCAAGAAATGCGTTCAACACTTATTAGAATTTTAAAAATGCATGGTAAGGGGGCATAAAGATGTCTTTAAGTCAAGTAGAAAAAGAAATTGAAAAGTTACAAAAAGAACTTCTTGATTGCAATCAAGAAAGAAAAAAAGAAATCGAAAGTCAAATCAAAAAACAAGAAGAATATTATCAACATCTTTCACCTTATGATCATGTTTATCTTGCTAGAAAAAGTACACGACCAAATATTAAAGATTATATCAATCATCTCTTTGATGATTTTATTGAATTACATGGAGATCGTTTAGCAAAAGATGATGGTTCAATTGTTGGAGGTATTGGTTTATTTAATCAACAACCTGTAACAATTATTGGTCATTTAAAAGGAAAAACTTTAGAAGATAATTTAAAATGTAATTTTGGAATGTCTTCACCAGAAGGCTATCGAAAGGCAATGCGCTTAATGAAACAGGCAGAAAAATTTAAACGACCTATTATTGCTTTTGTCGATACTCCAGGAGCTTATCCAGGAATGGAAGCAGAAATGCATGGAATTGGAGAAGCAATTGCTCGAAATCTTTTAGAAATGTCTCTTTTAAAAGTTCCTATTATTACTATTGTTATTGGTGAGGGAGGTTCTGGAGGAGCTTTGGCTTTAAGTGTGAGTGATCGCTTAGTCATGTTAGAAAATAGTGTTTATTCGATTTTATCTCCTGAAGGATTTGCTTCTATTTTATGGAAAGATCAAGAAGGAAAGCGTGTTGCAGAGGCTGCAAGCTTAATGAAATTAACAGCTAAGGATCTTTATGAGCGTCATATTATTGATCATATCATAGATGAAGATTTAAAAGGGGCTACTGTTGAAAGTTATGAAGTTTATCGACAAATAAAAGAATATTTAAATACAAATCTTAAAGAATTACAAAAGTTATCGACATCTCAATTGATTAATAAACGTTATGAAAAATATAGAAAGATAGGACAAGTATTTTAAAGGAGAAAAAGATGAATGGAATTGAAATTGTTTCTACAGGTTATGCCAAAATTGAAAAGACTTTAGATAATCAACAACTTGAACAAATGGTAGAAACATCTAATGAATGGATCGTTTCACGAACGGGTATTTTAAAAAGACATCTTTCAGATAAATCAAGTGCCTTTCTAGCTATTGAAGCTGCTAAAAAAGCAACTCAAAATCAAGATTTAAGTCAACTTGCTTTAATTATTGTAGCTACGATGACACCAGAAAATAATACGCCAAGTAATGCCTGTCTTGTACAAAAAGCTTTAGGTTTAAATCATCAATCAATGATGTGTTTTGATATTAATGTTGCTTGTAGTGGTTATGTTTATGCTTTAAAAGTTGCTCAAAGCTTGTTAGAAGAAAATCAATATGGACTTGTTATTGGAAGTGAACAATTAAGCTCTATTGTAGATTATCAAGATCGTAATACGTGTATTTTATTTGGAGATGGTGCAGCCGCTACGTTGATTAAAAAAAGTCAAAAACTTTTTTATAGTTATTTAGATAGTGATGGAAATGAAGAAGTACTATTTTCTAAAAGAAATGATTATTTAAAAATGAAAGGTCAAGATGTTTTTAAATTTGCTATTAAAGCAATTCCTTTAAGTATTGATCATGTCTTAAACCAAGCAAAAATGACATTAAATGATATTGATTACGTGATTTGTCATCAAGCAAATGAAAGAATTATTAAACATGTTTATAAAAAATATCAATGTTCAAGTGAAAAGTTTTATATGAACTTACAAGAATATGGAAACACCTCAGCAGCGAGTATTCCATTAGCTTTAGCGAAGATGAATGAACAAGGATTACTTCAAAAAGGAATGAAAATCATTCTCGTTGGCTTTGGTGGAGGACTTACTTGGGGTGCAATTTTAATGGAATGGTAAGGAGAACAAAATGAAATTAAATGAGTTATTAAATATTAAATATCCTATTATTCAAGGAGGGATGGCCAATATTGCTACCGGTGCCTTTGCTGCGAGTGTTTCTAATGCAGGAGGTTTGGGTTTGATTGGAGCTGGAGGAATGACTGCTAAAATGTTAAAAGCAGAAATTCAAGCATGTAAAAAATTAACAAATCAACCTTTTGGTGTCAATATTATGTTACTCAATCCAGATGCCAAAGAAATGGCACAAATCGTTATTGATGAACATGTCCCAGTTGTGACAACTGGTGCTGGAAATCCAGGTGTATATATAAAAATGTGGAAAGAAGCAGGAATTAAAGTTTTACCTGTTGTTCCTAGTGTGGCTCTTGCTAAAAGATTAGAACGTGCAGGTGTGGATGGTTTAATTGTTGAAGGTTGTGAAGCAGGAGGACATATTGGTGAGGCAACGACTATGGCGCTTGTTCCTCAAGTTGTAAGTAATGTTTCTATTCCTGTTATTGCTGCAGGAGGGATTGCCAGTGGCAAGCAAATGTTAGCAGCTTATGCCTTAGGTGCTTGTGGTGTACAAATTGGAACAGTTTTACTCGCAAGTAAAGAATGTCCAATTCATGAAAATTATAAACAAGCAATTTTAAAGGCAAAAGATACTTCGACAACTGTTACAGGAAGAATTAATGGAACACCAGTAAGAATCTTAAAAAATAAAATGGCAAAAGCTTATATTCAAAAAGAAAAAGCAGGAGCAGATATGATGGAACTTGAAAAATATACTTTAGGTTCATTAAAAAAAGCCGTTTTTGAGGGAAATGTTGATGAAGGTTCTTTGATGGCAGGACAAGTTGCAGGAATGATTCATGAAATTAAACCCGTTAAACAAATTTTAGAAGAAATGATGAGTGAGTTACAAGAAACTTATTCAAATTTGGAGATTTAAAATGTTAGAAATCAATCAAAAAAGCTTAACTGTTCCTTTAATTCAAGGAGGAATGGGAGTTGGTGTTTCTCTAGGAAGTTTGGCAGGGCATGTTGCTAAGTGTGGAGCGATGGGGGTTATTTCTACAGCGCATCCAGGATACAAGGAAGATGATTTTGAAAGTAATCATCGTCAAGCAAATATTCGTGCTTTAAAAAAAGAAATTTTAAAAGCACAAAAGCTTTCTCAAGGAAAAGGTTTAGTAGCTATCAATGCGATGGTTGCTTTAAAAGATTATGAGGAATTGATCAATGCAGCATTAGAGAGTAAAGTTGATGCTATTATTTCAGGAGCTGGACTTCCTTTACGTTTACCAGAATTGGTAAAAGATCATGATGTTTTAATTGCTCCAATTGTTTCAAGTGGTAAAGCCTGTAAGGTAATCATAAAACATTGGCTCAAAAAATATCAACGTACACCAGATTTTATTGTTATTGAAGGAAGTCAAGCAGGTGGACATTTAGGGTTTAAAAAAGAAGATTTAGAAAATCAAACATGCCAAAGTTTAGAAGAAATTTTTAAAGATGTTGAAGAAATTGTAGAAAATAATAAATTGAACATTCCTATTTTTTTAGCAGGAGGAATCAGTCAAAGAAGTGATGTTAAGCATTTCTTTGATCTAGGTGTCGATGGTATTCAAGTAGCAACACGCTTTATTACAACTTATGAATGTGATGCTTCTATCAAATATAAAGAAGCCTTCTTAAAAGCTAGAAAGGAAGATATTGGTTTTGTTTCTTCTCCTGTCGGAATGCCAGGAAGAGCAATGCAAAATAGTTTTGTTAAAAAAACCAAGAAAGAAAAAATACCTGTTAAAAAATGTTATCAATGTTTAATTCCTTGTGATGTTAAAAATACACCTTATTGTATTTCAAGAGCTTTAATAGAAGCAGTTAAAGGAAATTTAGAGGATGGTCTTATTTTTACAGGAGCTCATGGTTATAGGCAAGATCATTTGATGCATGTTGATGAAGTGATTCATGAATTAATGGAGGATGACAAATGAAATTAGGAATTATTTATGCTGGTCAAGGAAGTCAAGTTGTGGGGATGGGAAAATCATTTTATCCTCATGAAATCTTTGATCAAAATGAAGATTTAAAGGAATTATGTTTTAATGGACCACTTGAAAAACTATCTTATACACCATATACCCAACCATGTATGGTGATGGTTGCAACAATCATTACAGATTTATTAAAAGAACATGGAATTGTGCCTGATTATACAGCAGGTCTTTCTTTAGGGGAATATTCAGCATTATATTGTGCAGGTGTTTTTAAAAGACAACAAGTGATTGATCTTGCGCGTTTTAGAGGAAAAGTCATGCAAGAAGCAGTATCAGAAATTGAAAGTGAAATGATTGCCGTTTTAGGAATGAAGGAAGAACTTTTACAAGATTTGTGTCATCAAGCAAGTTCATTAGGGGTTGTTTCTATTTCTAATTATAATTGTCCTGGTCAACTTGTTGTTGCTGGTGAAAAGAAGGCTGTGGAAAAAGTTAAAGAATTAGCTTTAGAAAATAAAGCGAGAAGAGTGATTGCTTTAAATACGAGTGGACCTTTTCATACGTCTTTATTAAAAGAAGCGTCACTTGCTTTAAAAGAAAGATTAAAAAAAGAAACTTTTCATGAAATGAAAATACCTGTTATTTTTAATACCTTAGGTCATGAAATCGAATGTCAATCAATACCAGAAATTTTAGAAAAACAAGTGATGTCACCTGTTTACTTTGAAAAAAGTATTCGCTATATGATAGATCAAGGTGTTGATACGATCATTGAAGTAGGACCAGGAAAGGTATTAAGTGGTTTTGTTAGAAAGATAGATCGAAGTATTCAGCTTTATCAAATAGAAGATATGGAATCATTGAAAAAAACAGTGAAAGCTTTGAAGGGAGAATAAAATGAGATTAGAAAATAAAATTGCTCTTGTTACAGGTGGAGGACAAGGTATTGGTAAAGAAATTGCTAAAACATTAGCTTTAAATGGTGCTTTTGTTTTAATTAATTATATAGATTTAGGGAATAATCAAGAAATTGCTCAAATGACAAAAAATGAAATTGAAAGTCTTGGAGGAAAATGTGAAATCTTACCTGCAAATGTAGCAAGTTATGATGAAACATTAGAGATGTTTAAAACAATTAAAAATGAATATGGAAGATTGGATATTTTAATTAATAATGCAGGAATTACAAAAGATGGCTTAATGTTACGCATGAAAGAAAATGATTTTGATGCAGTTATTGATGTCAATTTAAAAGGAACATGGAATTGTATGAAACATGCGACAAAATTAATGATGAAACAAAAATATGGACGTATTGTTTCCATGTCATCTGTTGTAGGCGTTATGGGAAATGCTGGACAAGTCAATTATGCTGCTAGTAAATCAGGAATTATTGGAATGACAATGTCTCTTGCTAGAGAGGTTGGAAGTCGTGGTATTACTGTTAATGCAGTAGCACCAGGTTTTATTCAAACAGCAATGACAGATGTTTTAAGTGATGATATTAAAGAACAAATGAAAAGTCAAATTCCTTTAGGAGCATTTGGAAGTGTTCAAGATATTGCAAATGCAGTTGTTTTTCTAGCAAGTGATGAAGCAAAGTACATTACTGGACAAACATTGCATGTTGATGGTGGCATGGCTATGTAAAGGAGAAGCATATGAAAAGAAGAGTTGTCGTAACAGGAATAGGTGCTTTAACACCTATTGGAAATAATGTAAATGATACATGGAAGGGTATTTTAAATCATCAATGTGGGATTGATTTGATTCAATCATTTGATACTTCAAATATGAAGGTAAAAGTAGCAGGTGAATTAAAGAACTTTGAAGCTACTGAATATTTAGATAAAAAAGATGTTCGTAAAATGGATAAATTTATTCAATATGGACTGATTGCAGCTAAAGAAGCTATCAAAGATTCTAAATTAGAGATAGATTCTATAAATCATGATCGTTTTGGGGTAGTAGTATCAAGTGGTATTGGAGGATTAGGATCTATTGAAGAAAATCATCAACGTGGTTTAAAGAAAGGATTTGATCGTGTTTCTCCATACTTTATTCCTATGACCATTGTTAATTTAGCAGCTGGTCAAATTGCCATTGCCTTTAAAGCACAAGGACTTGCTACATGTCCTGTAACAGCTTGTGCGGGAGGAACAAATGCTATTGGTGATGCCTTTAGAAATATTCGTGATGGTTATTTAGATGTAACCATTGCTGGAGGTTGCGAAGCAAGCATTACTCCTCTTGGTATTGGTGGTTTTACATCAATGAAAGCTTTAAGTGAATCACATGATCCCAAACGTGCCTCCATTCCTTTTGATAAAGAAAGAAATGGTTTTGTCATGGGCGAAGGAGCAGGAATGCTTGTTTTAGAAGAACTTGAACATGCTAAAGCAAGAGGGGCACATATTTATTGTGAAATGGTAGGTTATGGTGTTAGTTGTGATGCTTATCATATGACAGCTCCAGCTCCTGAAGGTATTGGAGGTGCTAAAGCAATGATCAATGCACTTCAAGATGCTTCTCTTGAAGCTAATCAAATTGATTATATTAATGCTCATGGAACATCAACACCGATGAATGATAAGTTAGAAACGGCTGCAATCAAAAAAGCTTTTAAAAATCATGCTCATAAAGTAGCTGTATCTTCAACAAAAGGAAATACAGGTCATTGTTTAGGAGCTGCTGGTGGAATTGAAGGTGTTTTATGTGTTAAAGCATTAGAAGATAACTTTATTCCAGCAACTATTAATTATCAAAATTTTGATGAAGAATGCGATTTAGATATTGTCGCAAATCATGGAAGAAAACAAGTATTAAATTATGTAATGTCAAATTCATTAGGTTTTGGAGGGCATAATGCCTCAATTATTTTTAAGAAATATGGAGAAGAGTAATGGAACTTAATAGTAATCAAATACAAGAAATCAATCCTCATCGTTATCCTTTTGCTTTAGTAGATCGAATTACAGATTATAAACCAGGTGAGTATGCTAAAGGAATCAAATGTGTCAGTGTTAATGAAATGCATTTTTGTGGACATTTTCCAAGTCATCATGTCATGCCAGGAGTTTTGATTGTTGAAGCTTTGGCACAAGTAGGATGTATTGCTATTTTATCAAAAGAAGAAAATAAAGGAAAAATTGCTTTCTTTGGCGGTATTAAAAATTGTCGTTTTAAAGGACAAGTAACACCAGGGGATGTTTTAGAAATGGAATGTGTTCTTACTAAACAAAAAGGACCCGTAGGAATTGGTGAAGCTATTGCAAAAGTAAATGGTAAAGTTGTTTGCAAAGCTGAACTTACATTTGCAATTCAATAATCTTGAATTGCAATTTTTTTTATTTTATCATGATAAAGAGGTGAAACTATGAAACTGATAGAGCTAGAAGAAGTTGATTCAACAAATGATTATTTAAAAAGAGAATATCAAAATTTACCTATGCAAACATGTGTCACTGCCAAATATCAAACAAAAGGTAGAGGTAGAAATGGTCATGTTTGGGAAAGTCATGCAAATGAGAATTTGATTATGAGTTTTTTATTTAAAGATTTTCATAAAATAGAAGATGCTTGGAAAATGACACAATTAGCAACATGTAGTGTTGTTGGTTTACTTGATCGTTATCGTATTAAAGCAACGATTAAATGGCCTAATGACATTTATGTCGATGGAAAAAAGATTTGTGGTATTTTAGTAGAAACAATTTTAGATCCTGATTTAAAAGGAGTCATTGTAGGAATAGGATTGAATGTTAATAATGAAGATTTTCAATCAATGAAACAAATTACTCATAAAGAGTATAAAATATCTAAACTTGCTATTGGACTGAAAACATTTATGTTGATTTATTATAATTTATATCAAACAAATCAGTTTCATAAGGTTTTAGAATACGCTAATAGTATTTCTTATTTAAAAGATCAATGGGTAGAATATGGTGATTATGGAGAAGTTTGTTTTCAAAAGCTATTAGATGATGGTTCTGTTTTATTTGTTGATCGACAAGGAAAAACATATAAACAGGTAATTAATGAAATATCTTTACATAATAAATAAAAGTGCAGGCTTAAGCTTGCACTTTTACAATATAACAGTATTTCTTATAAAAGGATATGCCATATCCTTTTACATGAAGATATCCCTCATTGATGATTTCTTCTTCATATTTATTATCAATGATTTGTTGGGCTCCTTCACTTGCATCACTTATTAAATCTTTAACGCTCTTAGAATGTTTACATTCTAAAACAAGAGCTGTCTGAAAGATTTGTTTAGGTAAGATACATAAATCAAATCTTCCATGCACCGCTTCTCGATTTGATTTGATCTTTTTACCACTAAAGAGTCCTAATAGAAAACCATGATAAAAAGATTCTTCATTATCAAAGTAACTGATACTTCTAGATAAGATATCTCCTAGTATTTCATTTGCTTGATCTACATCTCCTTTAACAAGACTTTGATAAAGATCTTCTTTTCTTACAAAAGTATAGTCTTCAAAATAAGACATGAAAGTTTGTTTATAGATTTCATAGACTTCTTTATTGGGAATAATCAGTTTATACTTATTTTCTCCTAAATCTTCTTTTATCTTTAAATATCCTGTAAGTAAAGGAAAACTATAGATATTATTAATATTATTTCGTTAAAGACTTTCCTTGAATGAGTTGTTCAAATTCTTCATGAAGTTCATCACTGCCATTTTGAATATAGTTGACAACAAGATCATTTCCACTGGTATTTGCCCAGAAGGAAATAGGTTTGTTATCTGAGCTATTTAATTTACAATCAACATACATAAGTGTACTCCAAGGATTATAGATTTCGATGTTTCCAAATAAATAACCATCATACCATTCTTTAACTTCATCTACATAATCTGTTAGATTATAATCTTTTAATAATTGTAAGATTTCTTTTTACTCATTTTTTGATTTATAAAGAATAGAATAGGCTTTAAAATTATTTAAACCGGTGAAGATACTTTCTTTAGAAATACGAAGACAACCTGCCATGATTCCTTTTTCTAAAGCATCATTAGTTTTAAGTGCTGAAGAAAAGACATTTCTTAGAAATTCTACCATTTCATAATAATAGTTATATTGATAAGCAGATTGTAAAGGTACATCATATTCATCAATAAGAATGATGACTTTTTGATGATAATGTTTATAAAGAAAATATGAGATATTGAATAATAATTTTTCTAATTCATTATCTTCTGTTTCATTATCAACATATTTTTGAAAAAGTTTCTTTTCAGAAGCTAATAATCTCTCACTATTAAGCAATTCAAGATGACTTTTTGCACACAAACAAATAACTTCTTTAAAGCGATTCATTTGTTTTTCATAGGAACTATTTTTCATATCTTTTAAAGTAATGAAAAGTGTTGGATATTGATTTTGATGTTTTATAGCTTCTTTATTTTTAGAAATGTTTAATCCATTAAATAAATAAGCATTATCCTTTTCTTTAATAGAAAAGAAATAATAAAGCATCGACATATTAAGAGTCTTTCCAAATCTTCGAGGTCTTGTAAAAAAGACACTCTGTTCGTTTAATACATTTTCAATAAGATTTGTTTTATCTACATAATAAGCATTTTTATCAATCATTTCTTTAAAGTTTTCAATTCCTATAGGTACTAATTTCATAAATTATTCATTTCCTTATGTTTAATATAATTTTAATTAGTTAAATTATATATTGTTGTAAACTAAAAATCATTGGATAGATTGTCCAAGATTTGTTGGAATAAAAGATGAATATATGAAGAATTATTTCTTTGATAATATCGAGCTATAAGAATGAGCATAATATAAAAGTGTACTTAATGAGTACACAAGTTGTTAACTAAGCTTTAGTAGTAATCTCTCGTTATAAGGGTTCAGGGAGACTAGAGCTTTTATTTTATATAAAAATACCTCCAGTGGAGGTATTTTCTATTTGATATAGTGTAGTTCTTGTAATTTTTGATAGACTTGGTTTGCAAGTAATTGATTGAATGTATCATTACCTGCGAATTTGTCTTCTTTTAGAAGACTTGATGGGATATAGCTATTTGTAAGATCTTTTTGATCTTCTTCAGTAGCTGTAATATTTGCATCTTTTAAGCCATTTGTAAGAAGATAAGTTCTAAAGTCTAAGAAGTGATCTTTATGTTCTTCTTTTAAGATGTTATTATCGTCTCTTACAAGGTTGTTTTGTCTTTTTGATGTCATTGATACAACAATATATTTTTGTGTTTTAATTTGGTTTAAAATAGCTCTTTGATAAGTGATTGTACGATAAACATCTTGGTTGTTTTGTTTATCATAGTTTCCAGAAAAGATAATAACGATATCATTTTCATTGAATTCAGGAAGTGTTGCTTCGATTTGTGCAGGAGCTGTTAGGGTAACAGCTTTTCCAGATTTGTCTCTTGTAAATGTATGAATATTACGAGATGAATCGTAAGCTAAAGTTCCTTTAATACCTTGAATGGTAACTTCATCGAAGTTTGATCCACTATTTTTTAAAGCTTCTACTTGTTCACCTTTTTCATTATAGAAAGTAAGGTCTACAGCTTCTTTATCACCAGGGATGGTGATATTATTAGCGAAAATCTTTGTTCTTCCTACACGAATAGATAAATCAAAAGTTGTATCTTGGTTTCCACCGAATTTAATAATTTCACTATTTGTAAGTGATTCTAAATTAAGTGGGTAACTAGCAAATTCACTTCCCAAGGTAAAGCTATCGCCAATACAATAAATACGTTGACTATTTTTTTCCTTTTTTGTTTTTGTTTTTGTTGTTTCTTCTTTTGTTGTAGTTGTTGTTTTTTCTTCTGATTGGTATTTTTTAGCGTTTTGACTTGTTGAAAAACGGTCATAACCAATTAAACCAACAATCATAGCAAGTAAAACAACAACAGTAATAGAAAAAGTAACTTTTTTCATATTAGTAATAGTAGTAATGACTACCAGATATAGATTTTGCTTTTGTTAAAACACTTCCTAAAACGTTTACATTATTTCTTTGAAGTAGTTTTACACAATTTGCAGCATCTTTTTTATTAGTATCTTGTGAAGAAATAGCAAAAATAGTCCCGTCAACGGCATTTCCTACAGGAATGGCATCAGATATCATTCCAACAGGAGCACAGTCAATAATAATGAAATCAAAGGATTTCTTTAATTCATTAATATAATCTTTAAATACATGTGATCCTAATAATTCAGAAGGATTAGGAATATGAATCCCACTTGTTAAAACAGCCATAGTACCTGCAAAAGAAGGATCTTTTACACTTTGGAAGTATTCAACATTTAATTTTTTAGTTTGACGATATTCAAGTAAAGCATCTGTTAAACCATGTTTGTTTGATAATCCCATATATTTATGTAAAGTATTTTTTCTTAAATCACAATCAATTAATAAAACTCTATTATATTTTGTTGCAAAAATATAAGCAAGGTTAATAGATAGTGTTGTTTTTGCTTCACCAGCTTGTGATGAAGTAATACAAATTGATTTAATGTCTTTGTCTACTGTAGAAAATTCAATGTTTGTACGAATATGACGAAAGATTTCAGTATAATCAAATTGGCTATGTTTTTTATTTTTCTCTAAAATATTTAATGTTTTTCTTTTACTCGTTTTTTTTGCCATAATTATCTCCTTTTAAATATTTTTTTAAAGAAGGATGTTTTTCCTTCAATAGGATCAACTTCTTCATTGTTGATGATATGTAGAGGATTTTCATACATTAATGTATGAATATCTTCATAACTATATTTCTTTACAAGTAAATCAAAGACTTCTTGTAAACAAGGAGAACGATGTCCGTCACAACGATGAGTATCCGTTGCAATTACATGAAGTAATCCTTGATTTAATAATTGATAAGCAAACTTTTGAGCATGTTTACCATGATATCCCAAAAAGCTTGTTGCATTAACTTGAATAAGATAACCATTATCTATAAAATCTTGAATTCTTTCGATATCTAAAGAATCTTTAAAGTATCTTTCAACATGAGCAATAACGGGAGTATATCCTTTATATTGAATTTCATAAAGACGATCTTCTACTTCATTTTCATTTCCTAATTCTTTTCTAACATCAAATTCTACAAGTAAATAATGGGTATTTTCAATAGGTATAAAGATGTTTTGTTCAAGTGCTTCTAGATAATCATGATTTAAGAAGAGTTCACACCCTTCTAAAACCTCAATATTATAAACTTTAGCAAGCTCTTTTAAATCATGAATTCTATCTTTAATAATTTCTAAATCTTTTAAAGTATGTTTTCCAGAAACAACATGAGGTGTTGCGACAATCGTAGAAATACGATTATTTTTAGCTTTTTCTAAAGCCTTTTTAGCATCTTCAAGTGATGGCATTCCATCATCTATATCCCATGCATAATGACCATGTATATCAATAAAAGCCATAACTAATCCTCAAAATAAGGAATAACGCCAAGATTTGGAATTTCTAAATATTTTTCAACGTCTTCTTTAGTATGTAAACGATTATCTAACATAAATCTAATAAAGATAATACCAATACTTAAAATAGCACCTACTAAACCACCAATAACTATATTTTTAGGAACACTTGGTGAAACAGGTGATGTTTGAAGTCTTGCATCATCAACTGTTGTAATATTGTTGATATTTAAAGTTTCTTTTACTTCATTTGTGAAGACATTAACCGTTGTATCAACAATTTTTTTACTGAGTTGTGGATCAGTTGTTGTTGCTGAAATAGAAATAATTTGGGTATCTGTTTCATTTGAAATAGATAAAGCAGAAGAAA
Organism: Faecalibacillus sp. MSK20_93; assembly: GCF_020589945.1. Taxonomy (NCBI): domain Bacteria; kingdom Bacillati; phylum Bacillota; class Erysipelotrichia; order Erysipelotrichales; family Coprobacillaceae; genus Faecalibacillus; species Faecalibacillus sp. MSK20_93. The sequence continues at coordinate 53,990 of NZ_JAJDKA010000012.1, forward strand.
CAACATTTGTATCAACGTTTAATTCTTTAGCAACTTTACTTTGAATATTGTTTCCTCCAAGTAAAGCTACATAGTTTTTAGTCATCGAATTATTTGAGTTAATTTGTGAGTAATCAACAACACCCTCGTTAACTTCTGGTTTTGGGAAGATTCTAGCTGTAGAAGCATATTGTTTTTTAACAAAGAAAATAGTAAAAGCTCCCACTAAAATCGCACAAATTAGTGTTGAAATAATAATGATATGTAAATGTTCTTTTAATACTTGAAACAATTCAGCTAAATTAATTTCAATCTCTTCATTTTGGATTTCTTGATTATCCATTACTTAATCTCCTTTAATACATATTTTTATAAACAATTATAGATACTACGTCGAGGCTCATTATCTAACAAAAGCCTTTAAAAATCAACAGAATTAGATTTTTTTATAGAAGTCTTATTATATATGGAAAGGAAAAGTCATAAATTTGATCGTTTGGTTATAAAAATCGACCGTTCAGTAATTATTTATTGATAATTTAAAAAATCACGGTATAATACGTTTGATTATAGATGAACTCCAAAATACGTCGTATTAACTTTAAAAATTGAGGGGGGGGGGGTACAAATATGTACAAAAATAAGAGTCAATTATTATTTAGAAGACTATGTTTGATAGTAGTAGATATAATAAGTATTATTTTATCTTTCTTCTTATCAGCATTTATTGCATATGACGGTTCTATGGAATTAAGCTTTTTAAAATATACTTATTTTTTTATACCTATTTTACTCATAGGAAGTCTATTCTTCTTTATTATAATGAAGCTTTATGATAGTTTATGGAGCTATGCTTCCATTAATGAATTATTAAATGTTATTATTGCTTCAATGTGCAGTTCAATTTTATACTGTATTTTATGTTTACTCATTCCAGTCCATCCGCCGATAAGTACAATATTTTTATATTTATTATTATTACTTGTTTTCATAGGTGGAAGCCGATTTGGTTATCGGTTTGTTCGTCTTTATGCTTCAAGACATTACTTGTTTGGTAGAAGTGATGATAATGAAAGCAAAGTCATGATTGTTGGTGCTGGTTCAGCAGGTGAAAAGATTTTAAGAGAAACACTTGTTTCGACAAAACTTCATAAAAAAGTTGTTTGTTTCATTGATGATGATGCAACAAAACACAATAGATGCATTCACAATGTTCCTATTGTAGGGGGAAGAAATGAAATCCTTACACAAGTTGAAAAATATAAAATTGATGAAATCTATGTAGCTTTACCATCAATAGATGATAAAGAAACATCTAAGATTTTAAATATTTGTAAAGAAACCAAATGTAAAATAAAAAAATTACCTGGTATGTATCAATTCTTGAACGATGAAATTACTTTAGAAAAACTAAAAGATGTTGAAGTTCAAGATTTACTTGGAAGAGATCCTGTCCAAGTAAACTTAAAAGAAATTATGGGTTATGTAAAAGATAAAGTAGTTATGGTTACTGGTGGAGGAGGATCTATTGGATCTGAACTTTGTCGACAAATTGCTGCAAGTAATCCAAAACAATTGATTATTGTAGATATTTATGAAAATAATGCTTATAACATTCAATTAGAATTACAACATAAATATCCAAACTTAAATCTTGAAACCATGATTGCTTCCGTAAGAGATGCTGTTAAAATCAATGATTTATTTGCTTATTACCATCCAGATATTGTTTATCATGCAGCAGCACATAAACATGTACCATTAATGGAAGATGCGCCACATGAAGCAATTAAAAACAATGTTTTTGGCACATACAATGTCGTAAAAGCAAGTCATACATATGGTGTTAAGAAATTTATCTTGATATCTACAGATAAAGCAGTTAATCCGACAAATATTATGGGTGCTTCAAAACGATTATGTGAAATGGTTGTACAATCTTATAACAAGATTTCAAAAACAGAATTTGTTGCTGTACGTTTTGGAAACGTATTAGGTTCTAATGGATCCGTTATTCCTTTATTTAAAAAACAAATTAAAGAAGGTGGACCAATTACCATTACACATCCAGATATCATTAGATACTTTATGACAATACCTGAAGCTGTCTCTCTTGTCTTACAAGCAGGTGCCTATGCTAAAGGAGGAGAAATCTTTGTTTTAGATATGGGAAAACCGGTTAAGATTTTAGATATGGCTAGAAACTTAATTAAACTTTCTGGTTTAGAACCAGATGTAGATATTAAAATTGAATTTATTGGGTTAAGACCTGGTGAAAAACTTTATGAAGAAATGTTGATGAAAGAAGAAGGAATGAAAACAACGCCTAATAAGATGATTCATATTGGACAACCAATTCAATTACCTGATGATTTCTTTGATCAATTAGAAGATTTACGTCAAAGTGCATTTGATGAAGATAGTGATATTAGAAAAGATGTTCAATATATGGTAGATACTTACCATTATGATGAAAATACAACACATGGTGTGAAAAACAAAGGATAAAGAAGTTAAACGAATCGTCGCTTTGTCGCGTTCGTTTCCTTTATCTCATATATTAGAAATTAGTCCAATAAATCTATTGGATAGGCGAAGCATACTCAAATGGAGGTTTTTTATGTTTGATAATTGGTATGTAGTTCAGGTAAGAACAGGAAAAGAAGAAGAAATTGTTAAAAAATGTCAATTCTATATAGACCATGATATTTTAATTGATTGTTTTATTCCAATCACGAAAAAGAAGTATCATGGTACATGGCATATTGTTGATGATATTTTATTTAAAGGGTATATCTTTATAATCACCAATCAAGTAGAACAACTTTATACTCAACTCAAAAAAGTACCATATCTTACAAAACTCCTTGGAAATGATGGAAAAGAAATCTATCCCATCTATCCACAAGAAGCTATGTTTCTAACAAAATTTTCAAATAAAGATCATGTTGTTGATATTTCTAATGGTATTATTGAAAACGATAAAATCATTATTAATGAAGGTCCTCTCGTTGGTTTAGAAGGACTTATTACAAAAATAGACAGACATAAACGTATTGCTTATGTTGATGTAGAACTACTTGGAAAGCTTACAAGAGTTCAAGTAGGATTAGAAATTATTAGTAAATCATAAAAAGGGGCTGTAAAGAAACCTAACCTTTTGGATTAGGTTCATCAGCCTCTTTTTTTAG
>NZ_JAJDKA010000119.1:0-2026 GCF_020589945.1 Faecalibacillus sp. MSK20_93
TAAAATGGACCCTGTAAAACGGACACAAGAAAAAAAGTACTTTGGTGCTTAGTCCTGTTTTACAGGGCTTTTATTTTGTGTATTATGATAATTGAAGGAATAGTGGTGTGTTTATGGGGGTTAATTATTTTACAGAAGAACAGGTTAAAGAACTTGAAAAGAATCCATATGTAAAGAAAGTTTCTAATAAAAGTATAACTTATGCAAAAGAATTCAAAGAACTTTACTGGATTGATTATCAAAATGGAATACAACCTATTGAAATATTTAAAAAATATGGATTTGATCCAAATGTATTAGGAGCTAAACGAAGAAATACTTTTACTGAGCGTTTAAAAAAACAAACTCAACGAGTAGAAGGATTTAAAGATACAAGAAAAGATAATTCAGGTAGACCATCTACCAAAGAGCTATCTTTAGAAGAACAGATCGAAAGATTGAAACATAAGAACAAGGTTCTCCAACAGGAGAATGATTTTTTAAAAAGAGTGAGATTTATCAACAGAAAGCAAATTTCAAAACAATCGAAGAACAAACAGTAAGAGAAAAATATGAACTTATCGATAGAACTTTAAACTCAAAAAATAATGTATTAACAGTTTCGTATCTTTGCGAAAATGCCGGAGTATCAAGAAGTGGATTCTATTCATGGAAAAAAAGGAAAAACGATTTATCATCAACATATAACAAGAAAGAAGAACAGGATCTTAAAGACTTCGAATTGATTTTAGAGGCCTACAATTTTAAAGGTTATGATAAAGGCAGACGTGGTATTCATATGCGTCTTCTTCATATGGGAGTCTTGATGAATCATAAGAAAATAACAAGATTGATGAAAAAATTTAATTTATTTTGTCCTATAAGGAAAGCAAATCCTGCAAGAAGAATGGCTAAAGCATTGAAGACATCAAATTATGCGGATAATATTTTAAAAAGGCATTTTGATGAATATGGACCTGGATATGTGTTAGAAACAGATATTACCTATCTATTTTATGGTCAAAAACGTTCAAAAGCTTATCTTTCTGTGGTAAAAGATGGTTTTACAAAACAAATTCTTTCATATGTATTGTCATCTTCATTGGAAGAGGATTTTGTATTAGAAACAATAAATCAGCTATTTGAAAATCATAAACATAACATTCATACTGATGCATTGATTCATAGTGATCAGGGTGCTCATTATACAAGCGTTATGTTTATTGATCTTCTAAAAGATTTAGAAATAAGACAATCAATGTCAAGAAGAGGAAACTGTTGGGACAACGCTCCCCAAGAGTCATTCTTTGGACATATGAAAGATGAGGTTGGCAAATATATAAATGCAGCATCAACGTATGATGAATTAAAAGAAGTGATTGATAGCTACATTGATTATTACAATAATGAACGTTATCAATACAAACTGGCTAAACTGTCACCAAATGAATATTTTGAGTATTACAAGACAGGAAACTATCCATTGAATCATATAACAAAAGAACCTGCTGAATATAAAGCAAAATTCAAACAGGTCAGACAAAATCTAAATAAGGACTTAACAATCAAAAGATTGATAAGTGTTATCAATAGAATATCTCATTTCAAATAACCCATTAGGTAGCTTGCATAAATGTTTAAGGATTAAATCAACATCATTATTTGAAAGAGATACATAACCAAGTTCATCCATCTTAGTAAAGATTACAGTTCCATTAAATACACCATCACAATCATTCAAATACCCTCTATATATAATAGTTGTATCATCATCATAAATGCTTAAATCCTTTACAAGAAGATAGATTGAAAGATCTTCTTCAAACAGATAATCACGATAATCAAAGACACCCAGTTCTCTTTTAACTAGATCTGTCATTCTTTTAGTTTTTAAAATTTTTAATTCATTATCTTTTATAATTATATATTTACAATATTTAGACATAAAAATATATCCTCCTGGTTTTTTATACCTTGAGAATATATTCATTTTTATTCAAATTTAAGTACTTTTTTATTTATTGTCCTTGACATGGGGTCCACATTA
>NZ_JAJDKA010000120.1:0-1926 GCF_020589945.1 Faecalibacillus sp. MSK20_93
CCCGTCTTTAGAAGTTATCACTATATTTTTTAGAACTACATTTAAACCATTTCTTTCAATATGTCGATTTTATCGGCTTTTTTTATACTTTTAATTTTTTTATATTATTTTTTATGTTATAATTTATATAGTGATAGTAGTGATATATTATTGGAGGTGTTTCTATGGCTTTTTTCCTTAAAAAATCTACTCTTAAAGGTCGTACCTATCTTTCCATCGTTGAAAGTTATTACTCCCCTCAAAAGCATGGTGGTGCTCATCGCACCTATAAATCACTTGCTTCTGTTGAAACTTGGAAAGCCAAAGGTATCGATGATCCTATTGCCTATTTTCAAAAAGAAGTGGATGAACTCAACAAAAATAATAAAAACAAGAATTCTCTTAAGATTTCCGATCATTCTCCTGAACTCTATCTTGGATATTTTCCATTCATATCCATGATGAATAAAATGGATATCAAAAAGTATGTCGACTATTTCAATCTGCATAATTCTTTTGAGTTTGACCTTTACGAACTTCTTTCATCTCTTATCTATGCTCGTCTTGTTAATCCATGCAGTAAGCATAGAACTTTTCATGAGGTCCTTCCTCAACTAAGAGACGGCGTTCACTTTTCTTATGATCAGCTTCTTGATGGTCTTGAATTCATCGGCAATGACTACGGCAAGTTTATCGAAATCTTTAATGAACAGACAAAGAAATTCTATGATATCAATACTTCCAAGACCTACTTTGACTGCAGTAATTTTTATTTTGAAATAGACAGAGAAGATGACTTTAGAAGAAAAGGTCCTTCTAAAGAAAACAGAAAAGATCCCATTGTCGGCTTAGGACTGCTTCTTGATGCAAATCAAATTCCTATTGGCATGGAACTGTTTCCTGGCAACGAAAGTGAAAAGCCCATACTGAGAAATGTCATCAAAAAACTGAAAGCTAAAAATCAAATCACAGGGAAAACCATCCATGTTGCAGATAAAGGATTGAACTGTGCACAGAATATCGCCTTTTCCAAAGAAAACGGAGATGGCTATCTCTTCTCAAAATCAGTAAAATCCTTACCTGAAAAAGAAAAGACATGGATACTGTTGGATAATGATGATTGGAAGGATGTAAGAAGCAGAGATGGCACACTGTTATACAGATATAAATCATGTGTCGAAAAATTTCCATACACTTTTGAAATAGATGGTAAAAAGAAAACCCTCTGCTTTACAGAAAAAAGACTTGTTACCTATAATCCAAAACTGGCCTCAAAGAAAAAATATGAAATAGCCAAACAGATTGAAAAAGCAAGAAACCTCTGTTACAGTCAGGCAAAACGATCAGAATATGGAGATTTAGGAAAGTATGTCGATTTCATTGATGAAGACGGAGAGAAAGCCAAGGCCTCAATAAACGAATCAATGATTGAAAAAGAGCTAAAGTTTGCAGGATACAATATGCTTGTTACTTCAGAAAAGGATATGGATGATATTGATATCTATAATACATATCACAATCTATGGAGGATAGAAGAATCCTTCAGAATAATGAAGTCTGATTTAGATGCACGCCCTGTATTTCTTCAAAAAGAAAACAGCATAAAAGGACACTTCCTGATCTGTTATCTTGCCGTACTGTTAGAAAGAATATTCCAGTTTAAGATATTGGATAATCAATACAGCACACATCAAATCATGAAATTCATTAGAAGCTTTAAGGTGGTCAAAGGTGAAAGTAAATATATCAATGTAACGCCATCAAGTGAATTTATAAAAGAATTCGAAAAGATTACAAATCTTCCACTTACAAATTACTATTTGACAGAGCGGCAAATTAGACAGATATTCAATTATAAGATTTAAACGAAAAAGCAATAGAGATTCTATCTTGAATTCCTACTGCTTTTTTACTATCACTATATTTTAATGCTGGATACCAAAGTCA
>NZ_JAJDKA010000121.1:0-1845 GCF_020589945.1 Faecalibacillus sp. MSK20_93
TACTCCGCCTAATAATTTAGAGCGAACCTCTAAGCACCGGATAATTTAATATACCGAAAAAATCCTAAAAGTTTAGGATTTTTTTGTATGATTTAATTTTTTAATATTACTTGTACGACCATGTTTTAAAATACGTCGATAATTTTCAGCTAAAGCTTTTTCATATTGACTTGTCATCCAAGGTACATAGAATTGATTATTTGCGATTTGATCAGGTAAATATTGAATATATTCCCATAACTCAGGACGATCATAATTATATTTTTCATCCTCTTCTAGACCAACAGGTGTTAATCTTAAATATTCAGGTGCAGGCAAAGATTGTTGTCTTAAAGAAGCTAAGGCAGCATCAATAGCTGCTTCTGATGATTTAGATTTAGGTGAAAGACATAAATCAATAATAGCACTTGCAATAGGAATTCTTGCCTCAGGAAATCCTACTGTTCTGGCAGCTTGAAAAGCAGCAACAGTACGCATACAAGCATTTGGATTAGCAAGTCCAACATCTTCATATGCACAAACAAGGACACGTCTTTCTAAAGATTCAATATCATTATATTCTATCAACTTTGCAAAATAATACATAGCTCCATTAGGATCACTTCCACGAATAGATTTTTGTAAACCACTTAAAGTATCATAATATTGATCTTCATCTTTATCAAATTGACCATTAGCTTGTGTTAAAGCATTTTTAGCATCTTCAATAGTAATATGATTATCATGAGAGATAATTGTACATACTTCTAAACAATTATATGCAAAACGAATATCTCCTGATGAAAGACGAGCAATATGTTGCAAGACTTCTTCATCACATTGATATTGATGATGATAGCCCTTTTCGCTATCTAAAGCGTGATGTAAACCTTGAATAATATCTTCTTGAGTTAAAGGCTTAACTTCAATGATTTGACATCTTGAACGAATGGCAGGATTGATTGAATGATAAGGATTAGCTGTTGTACATCCAACAATAATCAATAGACCACTTTCTACATAAGGAAGTAAATTATCTTGTTTCATTTTATTCATACGATGAATTTCATCGATAATGACAAAAAGACCATCAGATAATTTAGCTTCTTCAATAATCAAATCCATTTCTTTTTTATTTCCTGTAGATGCATTAAAAGTACGACAAGGCATATTTAAATCATGAGCCAAAGCCATTGCAAGAGTTGTTTTACCACAACCTGGTGGGCCATATAAAATAACAGACATTGGATGATTCTTTTCTACAAATTTAGTAAATAAACCATTTTTACCTATAATATGTTTTTGCCCTAATATATCTAAAAGAGATTGAGGTCTCATATTATAAGCTAAAGTTCCACTCATAAAAAAATCTTCCTCCTTAATACAAAATGAATTATAATGATTATAACACTTTTATAAAAAGAAAGGTAGAAATGAATATGAGATTAGTTGTACAAAGAGTAAGTGAAGCAAGCGTGGAAATTGAAGGGAAAATAAATGGACAAATCAAACAAGGATTTATGGTATTAGTAGGTATTACGAATGATGATAATGAAGAAATTGTTGATAAGATGGTTAATAAGCTTATTAATTTAAGAATTTTTGAAGATGAAAATGAAAAATTGAATTTATCATTGATGGATATCAAAGGAGAAATTCTTTCTATTTCACAATTTACTTTATATGCAAATTGTAAAAAAGGAAGGAGACCTAGTTTTTTAGATGCTGCTAAACCAGAAATATCAAAACCATTATATGAATATTTTAATAAAGCATTAGAAAATGCAGGGGTCTATACAGAAACAGGAATTTTTGGAGCGATGATGAAAGTCTCACTGATCAATGATGGACCAACAACGATCATCC
>NZ_JAJDKA010000122.1:0-1798 GCF_020589945.1 Faecalibacillus sp. MSK20_93
GGGGCTGTAAAGAAACCTAACCTTTTGGATTAGGTTCATCAGCCTCTTTTTTTAGCTTTTTTCTATTTACTTTATTCGATAATCTTTTAGCACTTGGTTTTTTCTTTGTTTCTGGTTGTAAATCATTAGGTGCAATCCAAAATTTATTTTTTGATTTTGCATCATAAAATTTAAATAGTTTTCTAATATTCAAACCTAGACAAACCATCATAAATTCCGTCGATACCTTATCCAGACTTGTCCTTGTAAATCTATCAAAGGGCATATCTTGTTTTATCATTCCAAATGTTCCTTCTACTTGGATACTTCGATTTACTCTCAATTCGATTCCTTTAGGAGATAATAAATTTTCTTCTGATTGGTTTATATATTTTTGAAGTTCTATTACAACTTCAAATATTTTAAAATTTTCTTCCTTTTTGTTCATCCATCTCTTACAGTAATCTTTAAAATCACAGGAATTGCATCCGTCTATTCTAAAGAATGTTGAATTTGATTTTTTTGGATGCCTATTATCTAATTTTACAATATGACCGATATTGCCATTTAAGCATCTAATAGCTGTTTCATTTATCAATACATATTGTGATGGATTTCTTCCGCTTATATTTCCTTCCCAAGAAAAATATTTGACATAGTTTCCAATGTTATGGTCATGTAAGTACCGATAATTATTTAATGAACCATATCCTGAATCAGCACATAGATATTTTGGATAAATACTGTAGGATTCATAAAATTTATCTAAAGCAGGTATCAAATCTTTCAAATCGGATCTTGATTGAGAAACATAATATGTAGCAATCAGCCCTTTACAAACGATAATTTGTGTATTGTATGCAGCATGTGTATTCGTTCCCAATCCAGAATAATAGTCTCTTTTCAAACACATAGCAGTAGCATCATGATCTGTTTTGTAGTATGAATTTCTATCTGGTCCACATATTTTCTCCTTTTCTTCATATTCTAGTGATTTTATTAAAGCAGATTTTAAAAATTCATAATCCTTAAATATTTCCTTATTTGATTTATCAGATATATCTATGTTTGAAATCAAATTATTAAATTTTGTGATTTTGTCTGCAATAGTAGTTGCCGGTATGATTCCAGTTTCAGGAACATTTCTACTCAATTCATATTTTGATAATATAATCCTTATTTTATCACTCAACTTTTGATGGTATTTTGTTGGCTTCCAAACAAACTTATACTTATTTGCATCAGCTTCAAACTTACTGCCATCTAAAAAAGCTGTATTAAAATCTATATTACATTCATCTCTAATAGCATCAGTTATCTTACTGAATAGACTATCACGATTTGGAACAATAAACTCATTATAGAATTTACCAATAGAAGTATGCGAAGGGATAGCGCCATCCATAATATTTATAGCTCTTAGATCAAATTTACAAAAAGTTTCCATATCTCTCAATGAGGTATGTCTAAATGCATACGCATAAGCAATTAAAACTATTAGCTTGTGTCTGTCAATTAAAGGTCTGCCACCTTTGTGATATTCTTTTGAATAAACATCATCTATTAAATCAAATACTCCAGATTTCTTAAAGATATTAAATAATTTATCTATTTTTTCCATTTCCTTCGCTCCAATAGCGTAGGAAGGTATAAAAAATACATTACGTGTGATAGAATACATATGTAATTTATTATGTGAACAGTAATATATTACCAAAAAAGTAGCTCCAGGTTCGATTCCTCGAGCTACTTTTTGCGTTAAAATAAAAAAAGCTATAAAGAATGCCTAATCCAAAAGATTAGGTTTCTTTACAGCCCC
>NZ_JAJDKA010000123.1:0-1761 GCF_020589945.1 Faecalibacillus sp. MSK20_93
GCTAAAGTGAAAAGTTAAATTCCACTTTAAAAAAATGAAAAATAAAAGTAGAATTTACTCTTTCAGAAAGCAAATTTTATAAGAATATTAGGTGATTTGCCTAATATTCTTTTTATTTTGATGGTTGAATTTAGTCTTTCATGTGATTGAAAACCAAATTTTGTTATGAAAGAGTACTATTTTGGGGCACATTAAAGCTGTGCATTTTTGTCAATTTTTTTTGAGTGTAAGACTAAAATCCACTTGAATAAAGTATTGAACTGTCAATCTGTATACCCATTTTCATACATTCTCTGAATGATTTTAATCTTTTAATAAGTAAGGTTTTAAAACAATATTGTCTTTGTTGATTCTTTCAATTCCAAAATCTTTGAATTTTTGATAAAGTGCAGGATTCATAAATTCCATTACTTCTAATGGTGATTTACCTTTTAAATGTTCTTTTGATTGAGAATTGATATGTGAGACTATTAGATTTGCTTTTTCCTGACTGTTAAGTTCTAAATCTTTTAAATCATTTTCTTTTGGACAAATATAGCGAATTTCTTTATGATTGTTTTCTAAACTTCCTTTTTGACCAGAAGCCATTGGATCACAATAGAAGATTCGTGTACGTCTTGATTCATTTTCTTCTTTTTCAAACCCTTCAGCATCACAAAATTCACTTCCTCTATCAGTCTTTATAATGGCAACTTCTTCACTGAAAAGGTCTTCCCCTAAGATCTTTTCTAAAAAATCGACGCCTTCGACCATTGATTTCGCCGTTTTTTCTTCTTGATAGACGATAAACATGAAAGAATAGTCTAAAAATTTAAATGTTTGCATGAAAGGACCTGTAGAACCATTATTGTAGACCGTATCCATTTCAACAACGCTTAGATTTTTATTTTCTGCTGTATAATTAATAAAGTCATCGTATGTACGACCATTCAAATACTTTTTATCTTCTCTTTTTTTATATTTATTAGAAGCCTTTTTGGTTATTTTTCTTTTTGTTTTGATTCTAAGATCGATATCGAGAAGTCCAAATTCTCTAAAGATACCATTTTCAATATAGTTGTAGAGCGTTTTTTCAGAAATATTCAATTCAGGATGATTGGTAACGATATGATAGGGAGAATGCCCGGCTTTAATAAGCGGAACGATAATATCAGCCATAGCTTTGCATTCTTCATATGACATATTGATACCAGTTCTAGAATCAACAAGGTCTTCTCTATATTTTTTATGAGAAAAATCAGCCTTGTATCTATACTTATCATAGCGACAATGCGTATATTTAGAACAGCCGTTACATGCACCAGGAGAACGATCACGACGATTGCAGGTGAAAGGTTTAAAATCAGCACAATTGTCACAGACATGATTGTGAGAACAGTTTTTCATATTAGCACAATTAATTTTATAAGAAGATTTGTGAACAAGTTCTCTATGTTTTTTGATTTCTTTACCAACAGTAGACTTGTCCTTGCCGATGGTAAGAGCGATAGCAGCTTTAGTAGAGCCGTTTTCGATACCTTTTTCAATGATGATTCTTTCTTGAACAGTAAGATGTAAATTTTTATTGTTAGAAGACATGATAATCTACCTTTCATGAAAATGGAAAACAGATATCAGGTAAATTATACAGGTGAAAGAGTAAATTCCACAAAAGAAGTGTAAAAGTAAGTTCAACTGTAAGAGTAAATTCAACTGGAAGCTTGTGAAAGACTAAAATCCACTTTGTCATATCTAAAGTGGAATTTAACTTTTCACTTTAGA
>NZ_JAJDKA010000124.1:0-1743 GCF_020589945.1 Faecalibacillus sp. MSK20_93
AATGGGGGGAAAAGTTTGAGATATTTATAATATCAGGAACTTACCTATCCATATACACTTGGTTTTTAAGCAACGCACAGAGCTTAGTGCTTATGGCGATTGTGGTTATCGGTATCTACTTAGGTTTCAAGCGTGAGTTTTCCAAACTTATCGGCTTCTTGGTAGTTGCCTTGATTGCTGTCGGTTTGGTATTTAACGCTGGCGGTGTGAAAGATGTACTGTTAGAGCTGTTCAATAAGATTATCGGTGCATAAGTGGTGTGTAAAAGCAGTCATTCTGAAAAGATCGACTGCTTTTTCCATACTCAAAAATCAGATTGGAGTGATGACATGAACGATATTTTTAAGGATATGCAGGAAAAAGTCGGCTGTGAATACATTTCTGACCTGCCCTCTTACAAGCGTAAGGTGTGGCATGAAATGAAACGATTAAACCCTGCCGATTATAAAGAAAGACAGTTAGAAGATTTTTCAAAGTATGTGTTTGGTATGTCGTACCAGACCTTAAAAGATGTGATGAAACAACAGAAAGGACGTGAGGAACAATGCAGGAAACAAGGGTGCTGGTGGAAACGAGAGGAACAACTGGCGAAGAAACAACATCATACTGGTTCGACCTGCCGATAGATGTTGCAGAGTTTGAAGAAAAGTTAGGTGTCGGTGCAGAAAGTGGGGATTACCGCATTATCGAAAAGGTGTTGCCTTATGCTGATGAAGTCCACGAATATACCAGCGTGTACCAGCTCAACGAATTAGATTTTATGTATCGCCAACTACCAGCCGATATGCAGGAAGAATATACAGCACTTTTGACCGTATATGAGAATTTAGAAGCACTTTATATTTGCAGGAACGTGATTACGGTTTATCACGACTGCAAAAGCATGATAGATGTTGCAAGGCAAAAGCTGATGAACGACCCAACGTTCAAACATTTATCCGAGGACTGTCAAGAATACTATTTTGACTTTGAAGCCTATGCTTCTCACTTACTGGAAAATAGACGCTATCTTGTAACGGAACACGCTGTCTTTGAACTGTCAGAGTAGGAAATGAGGTGGTGCTTATGATTGATGATATGGCGGTTTATATTGCCAATCTTGGCAAATACAACGAGGGCTATTTAGTCGGAGCATGGTTCACATTCCCCATTGACGAGGAAGATGTAAAAGAAAAAATCGGTTTGAATGAGCGGTATGAGGAATACGCTATCCATGATACCGACAACTTCCCTATCGACATAGGGGAATGTGTTTCCATTGAAGAACTCAATGAAATGTATGAAATGATAGAGGAACTTCCCGACTATATCGTGGATTGTCTGGACGAATTTATCAGCCACTACGGAACGCTGGAAGAAGTCGTGGAAAATAAGGACGACATTTACTATTATCCCGATTGTGAAACCATGACAGATGTTGCCTATTACTACATTGACGAACTGAACGCACTTGGCGATATTCCATCCCACTTACAAAGCTATATTGATTATGAAGCCTACGGGCGAGATTTGGAGCTGGGTGGTCGCTTCATTGAAACTAGCCGAGGTATGTGCGAGATACAATTATAAATGCTGGAAGATCAGCAACAAGAACTGTTGCTACTGACAGCGTATTTCTCTTTTAAGGGACAGTCTGAAACATGGCTGTCCTTTTCCCATTTAGAACTTATGAAAGGAGCTGAAAGAACTTGAAAAAGATTAAATCTTATACGGGTATCTGGAACGTGGAAAAAGTCTTGTATG
>NZ_JAJDKA010000125.1:0-1680 GCF_020589945.1 Faecalibacillus sp. MSK20_93
ATTTTAGAAAGGATATTGCTATGGAACTTGATACTAATAATCATTCAGTGTTCATGCTTAATTATCATTTAATTATGTGTGTCAAATACAGGAATAATGTTATTGATGATGCTATCTCATTACGGCTTAAAGAGATATTTAAAAACATATGCCTTAATTATAATATTTCGTTGGAAGAATGGAATCACGATAAAGACCATGTTCATGTACTGTTCAGAGGACAGCCTAATAGTGAGATTTCTAAATTTATCAATGCTTATAAATCAGCAAGCAGTAGACTTATAAAAAAAGAATATCCAGAAATCAAGAAACATTTATGGAAGGATATGTTCTGGTCACAAAGCTATTGTTTGATATCTACAGGTGGGGTGACCGTAGATATTATTAAGGAATATATTCAAACGCAAGGAAGGTAAAATATATGTCAAAAGCAAACAAAAGTAACAAGGCAATTAAATATAGACTCTATCCAAATGATGAACAAAAAGTCATGTTTGCAAAAACTTTTGGTTGCTGTCGTTTTGTCTATAACCAATTACTTGCCTTACAAAAACAAAGATACAAAGATGGAGAATCCCATCTTTCTAAGCTTAAATCAAATGAGTTCGCTACTCGTACATTAAAAAAAGATTATGATTTTCTCAAAGAAATAGATAAATTTGCTGTTTCAAATGCCGTTTTTCATTTAGCAGACGCCTATGACAGATTTTTTAAAAAACAAAATCATTTTCCTAAATTCAAAAGCAAAAGAAAATCTAAAAAGTCGTATACAACAAATTTTACCAACAACAATATTCTTATTGGTAAAAATGTCATAAAGCTTCCTAAAGTTGGAATGGTCAAAGCTGTTATTCATAAGTTGCCTAAAGATGATTGGAAGCTTAAATCTGTTACTGTCTCTCAAGATAGTGTCGGTAACTATTTTGCTTCCGTTCTTTTTGAATATGAACAGGAAGACATTCCATCTGTTTCCAAATCAAGTACAAATGCTATTGGACTTGACTATAAATCCGATGGACTTTATATGGACAGTAATGGGAATAAAGCAGGAGTTCATAAATACTATCGAGAAAGTCATAAGAAGCTTGCTAAACAACAAAGAAGACTTTCACGAAAAGCAGGTTCTAAAAAGAATGAAACAAAATCAAGCAACTATTTTAAACAAATGAGAAAAGTAAACAGAATCTATAGAAAAATAGCGAATCAACGTCTCGACAGTCTTCATAAGAAATCTACTGAGATAGCCAATCAGTATGATATCGTATGTGTCGAAGACTTAGATATGAAAGCTATTGGAAATAAAGGTTTTGGCAATGGAAAAGCGACCTTTGACAACGGTTATGGAATGTTTCTTAATATGCTTGATTACAAGCTTAAAGAAAGAGGTAAATATTTTGTAAAAGTTGACAAGTGGTACCCTTCTAGCCAAATCTGTCATTGCTGTGGAAGTGTAAAAAAACTCGACCTAAAAGACCGAGTTTATACATGTGATTGTGGCTATACTGGAGACAGAGACCATAATGCAGCAATCAATATACTTACAGAAGGATTGAGGATTCTTCAGTCCTTATAGATAAATTATAAAAGTAGGCTTGGGACGAGCCAAACTTATACGCTTGTGGACACTGTGTAAGACCTATAATGTATTGTCATTAGAGGCTGTAGTGGTTGAAGCAAGAA
>NZ_JAJDKA010000126.1:0-1677 GCF_020589945.1 Faecalibacillus sp. MSK20_93
GTGCAGGCTGGGTCGCTTTTCTATCAGAAGCACCAGAAGATAACGGACGCTCTTTGATAACAGTTGTCTTGACTGGTTCACTTGCTTTCGGAGTTGGAGCTGTGGCAGGGCGTTTGACTTCCTGCATTTTTTCCGCACTCGGTTTTGGAATAGTTGAAGCTGTGGCTGGTCGTTCATGTGGACGGGTAGCTCCCGTTGTCGCTGATCCGTCCATCTTTCGTGCCTGCCTTGCTTCTTGTGCCTTTTGAAGTTCCATTCGCTTGTCTGCGATATTGCGTGAGATAGCAGTATCTTCTTTTCTCAATTCCTCAATAACGTATAACAGTCCTCTATTTGCACTCTGGGTAACGGAACGAACCGCCTTACGAAGTACGGGGAATTTTTCGCCGTCCCTAGAGGAAATACCCGTAAGGAATGTTAAGATGTCGATTGCCAGACTTTCAGCGTCTTTCACATTCTTCATAATCACGAACGGGTCAAGAAGTCCTGCATTGCCTTTATCGCTGGTAAGGTTTACAATATTGATTTCATGGGCGATTTCTGGAAGTGTTTCTTTCCAGTTGCCACGCTCACTTTTAGGGTCTAACAGAAGTGCTTGACCGCCAAACAGCACCGCATAATATACAAGTAGATTGTTGCAGAATGACTTTCCACCGCCAAGCGAACCGACAAAAGCAGAAGCAAGGGCGTTGGTAACTGTACCTTTCACTCCCTGCGAAGCTAAAGACGGTTGCAGGTACACATTTCTTCCAGTATCGACGGAATAGCCAATATAGATACCCGTATTTTCCCCTAACTGCTGTGTCGCTCCAAAACCAAGCCCTGCCAAAAAGTCTGATTTTACATACTGCACATAGTCATTGATATATCGCTTGCTGGCTGGTAAAAATTCAGAATGAAGCCCCAACATATCGCCAGCAGGACGCACCAGCTTTACATTGAGGTCGTCGTAAAAGTCCTTGACTTCATCACAACGGCGTTTCAGCTCGTCAAGATCGGGTGCAGACACCCGTATGACGTAGCTTAACTTATACATACTTTCTTTGCTCTGGTCTAAGTCTGTTTCCAGCTCGTCCACGCTGTCTAATGCGTCCACCACATTTGAGCTGGTTTCACTTCCTGCTTGATAGGCGTGATTATCCAAATCTTTCAATTCCTTTTTCTTGTTGCGGACGGTCGTTAATGCCTTACGGTTCTCCACGATTTCTACATTCATAGAAGTATCAACGGGGAATGTAAACTGCTGTTGTTGGAAATAGAAGATTTCACTTGAGGGAAAATCAAGCTCCCCGACAATCGCATTGACGGTAAAGTAAGACACATAGCTTTCCTTGTCCTCGTGTTCCAAGCGTAAATACCGCTGGCTTTCCTCAATCACACACCTTGTCGGACGGATAAGGTCATAGTATTTTATCAGCGTTTCTTTCTTATAGTTCTTCTTTGGTAGCTGGTACTCATAATCTTCATAAGCGATACCGTCCCTGCCGTAAAGATGTTCCATGAGATATCCAAAATCATTGATTTCCAAGCGACGCACCTTAAAGCGACGGGAGATTTTATTTTCCAGTAACTTTTCCATTTTCATGTAACGGTTGATTTCATCATTCGGCATGGAAACGAAGTCATTCATCAGCGTGTGGTTCACTTCATGGAGAAATTCCGTAAATGTCAGCCACG
>NZ_JAJDKA010000127.1:0-1516 GCF_020589945.1 Faecalibacillus sp. MSK20_93
TCCTGCACCATGCCACGCTTGAAGTCGGACACGCTGGACTTTGCCTTTTCCTTTGTGGAATACACCGCATAAGCGGTCTGTGTCGGCATATCCTTGATATTCTCTTTGACAGCATTTGCCTTGTCTTTCACTTTATTTTTCGTATCTAAGACAGCACCCACCTTTGAGCCTGCACGCTGTCCCACGCTGGAAGTGGTATTGCCCCGATTTTCTTTAGAAGCGGTATTTTTTCTTTCAGCCCGTTTGCCAGCAACGGCACTTCCAGCAACCGCACCAGCGACACCGCCCGAAATACCGCCAGCACTTACCGCCCTTGCAATACGGTGTTCCATACGCCTAGCCCGATGTCGCATAAACAGATACGGTCTGCGGAAAATCCTGTGTCCCATGCTTTGACTGTCGCCAGCATTAAGTGAGAACATACTCATTAAGTCGCCCAGCTTCATGTAGATACCAGCGAAACACACTATCTGCAAGAACGCCACCATAAAAAACGGATAGTCCGTGGAGATGTTATAAAACATACTGGAAATGCTGAACGCCACCGTTACAATGAGCGTTATTCCTGCCCGTGTCATTATGGTATTAAATACCCTTACGATTGCCTGCTTTGCCAGATTTTCTTGACTAGGTATCATGGAAAGTAAAAAGCTGATAGGTAAAAACATTGCAAAGATAATAAAAAGTATCTGGCTAAACAACATCATGCCAGTAAGCAAGAACACAAATATCGTGATACCTAAGTTGAAGAACAGTAGGAAGAACACCATACCTAAACGGTTTACGACCTGCGGTATCGTCAGATTGTTGTTGTCGTTATCCTCGATTTCTGTTTTCACGACTTCTTCTCTCGTTTTCCCGTCCTCGTCCTCTGGGCTTGCAGATACCAATGCGTCCACACGGTCTGTCCCGATTTCTTCTGCGTTGCTGTTGCCAAATTGCAGAAGTAGCCACGGCTGTTCTACTTGAATAGAAAATAGGCTGTCCCGTATCAAGTCCACGCTGTCCTTGCCCTCGCTGTCAGAATTAGGGAGCATGATTTTTGTTCCCAAGTCCAAAGAAGCGGTACTGATGTCTGATGAAAACTCATTTATCTTTTTGATGTAATCGGGAGCATAGGCAATAAATGAAGCGGACAGCACGAACACCACCACAAAGTTAATAACAGCGTGAAGAGCCTTGCTGGTTTCCCGTTTGATAAGTCCCGTATAGGCAACATAAAGTCCCACCACTAAGATAATGAGAAGCAGGAAACCAACATAAAAGCCAGAGCTGGAAAAACCGTTCTGTGTTACGCCTGCAAGGGTCTGTATGCTCTTTCCGATACTGTCTGCCATATCGTTAATAAAATCAAGTTTATAGGTTTCCTGCACCACATAGCCCGTGGCATTGCTTAAATAAAGGCTTATCGTCCAGACAAAGTTGGTAATACAGTAAAGCCCGTACTGCACAGATTTTCCGATACCGTCCAGCCAGTTCCACGGAAGCCACGACCAGCTATTATCCACATAAAAAT
>NZ_JAJDKA010000128.1:0-1466 GCF_020589945.1 Faecalibacillus sp. MSK20_93
TTATAGAATACAAAGCAAAACTGGCAGGCATAGAAGTTGAGTATGTAGATCCAGCGTATACAAGTCAAATTTGTCCGATATGTGGAAGTGTTCATCATGCAAAAGACAGGAATTATATATGCAGATGTGGATATCATACACACAGGGATCTGTTTGGAGCTATAAATATATGCAACTCAACTGAGTATATTGGTAACAGATATACTGCCTAGAGAACTATAGGTTCTGCTCTAGGAAGGGTAATGGCATGCCCCTATCTTGCACTGCAACCTATCAGAAATGAACTGGTCAGTCAACAATGTTGGCAGGTAGCAAGAATCCCCTGTCTTTAGACATGGGGAGTGTCAAACAAAAATAACCTTCTTGTTAAAAAGTCCGTGCAAATTTATGAAAAGTATGGTATTTTTAGTTATGGTAGGAGGGATAGTCTATGGTTAAATATATTGATATCGCAGATGATATTAGAAGTAAGATTTTTGATAAAAAATATACATATGGACAAAAACTCCCTTATGAATATGTATTATGTGTTGCTTATCATTGTAATAAAGAAACAATGAAAAAAGCCTTGGATATATTAGTGAAAGAAGGATTGATTGTAAGAAGAAGAGGAGCAGGAACTTTTGTAAAGGATTATGATGCTTCTTCAGAAGATGCAACTCAACTTAAACAATCAGGATTGGGTTTAACACGAAAATTAAAAGGCAAAGGTGAATTAAAAAGTGAAATTATTGAATTTTCGGTTATACCGAGTGATGAGCATATATCTAAAAAATTACAAATAGAAGAGGGATCCTTTGTCTATCATATTATTAGAAAAAGAGTATTTGATGATAAACCGTATTGTTTAGAAATCACATACATGCCTATTTCTATTATTCCAAATTTAAAATTAGAGCATTTGAAAGGCTCGATATACCAGTATATTGAAAAAGAATTAAAATTAAAGATACAAAGTACGCATAAAACTATACGTGCTCATCTATCGAGTCCGTTAGAACAAGAAAATTTGGGATTGAAGGAATATGAACCATATATTGAAGTTGAACAAACGGCATATTTAAGTAGTGGGATTATCTTTGAATATTCATTTACGAGATATCATTACAACAATTTTGAACTTCAAACAGTAACGGTTCAATAGCCAAAAAACATAAAAAAACGCTGTCTAAATGATAGCGTTTTCTTTTTTTAACAAAAAAATCAAAAAAATAACCGTTTTCAAAAACGTTGAAAAACCCTTATTTTATGCGGTTTTTTTAAAGATTATGTTTTTTTAAATTAAAAGTATGGTACTTTTAATTTAAAAAAACATTGACTTTTATTTGCATAATAGATTATACTATTAGTGTCAAAAAAATATTTAAGGGAGGAAAAATTTATGGACAAAATGGCGGATGTCTTAGGTCGCGCTGGTGCATGGTGCGGTCAAAACAAATATTTATCTGCAATTAAAAATGCGTTCC
>NZ_JAJDKA010000013.1:0-55842 GCF_020589945.1 Faecalibacillus sp. MSK20_93
AATAAAATTGATTTTTAAAAAGAAAAAAATATAATAAGTTTCGTAGACAAGTCATGAACAGGTTTTTCTTCCTTAAATATTTTTTTGACAACAACATTCTAAATTTGTACATAGACTTGAAGTTAAGACCGAATGGTCTTTTTTTATTTCTATATGAAATAATTGTAGAAATAAATACCATACTTATTATTTATATATCCTAAAAAATAGCGATAAAAACTACTTTTTTTAAATTTTAGGAGATGTAATCGCTTTTATTTTTTAAATTATGACAATAAAATTGATTTTTAAAAAGAAAAAAATATAATAAGTTTTGTAGACAAGTCATGAACAGGTTTTTCTTCCTTAAATATTTTTTTGACAACAACATTCTAAATTTGTACATAGACTTGAAGTTAAGACCGAATGGTCTTTTTTTATTTTATAAAATAAAATTTGATTGAATAAAGAAAAGGATGATGTTTTACCAATAATTTAAAATATATATTTTTTTTATTTCATTATATAATAAGAAAAAGAGGAGAAAATTAATAGGACAATACAAATAGAAAAAGTATTAAAAGAGGCAGATTATGTTTTAAAAGGCAATCCCCAATTATTAAAAATGTTTAAACAATTGAAACAACTTTAAAAAAGATGAATGATGATGAAACTTTTATCATTACAGGAGACATTCCCGCCATGTGGTTAAGAGATTCTTCAGCTCAAGTGAATCACTATTTACCTTTTGTAGCTCAAGATTAAGAATTATCAGATCTAATTGCTGGACTTATTAATAAATAAGTTCAATGTTATGGAATTTATTTACATCCTCAGTTTGGAAAAATATACGCTTATGAAACGGATGGCTTCGGTAATTATTGTTTGATGGATGATGCTAACGTACCATCTTTACTTTCTATGCCTTATTTAGGCTATTGTAAAAAGGAGGATACACTTTATCAACATACACGATCATTTATTTTAAGTCATCATAATCCTTATTATTATCAAGGAACCTGTGCAAGTGGTATCGGTAGTCCACATACTTCTAAAAATTATATTTGGCATATTGCTTTATCAATGCAAGGATTAACAGGGACTAAAGAAGAAGCTAAAAAAATGATTAATTTGATTTTAGAAACAAGTAATAATGAAGGATTATGTCATGAGGGATTTAATAAGGATGAACCAAGTGAATATACAAGATTTTGGTTTGCATGGGCTAATTCATTGTTTGCAGAATTGGTATATCAAACATATTTTGTAAAATAAAAGGATATGCCTAAGTGTACAAAAAATAAAACATTATTTAATAATGTTGACTTTATTTTTAAAACCGATTTATAATACATACAATAAGTGAAACCGATGAAGTGGAGATAAAAATAGAACGTGCACTTATAGAGAGTTTGGATGGTGGAAGCAAACAGAACGCAGTCTATTAAATGGACCACTGAGGGCAAAAGGAAAGGCATTAGCTGAGTATTTTTTGACGTAAGGCTTACGTAAGTAGTCATAGATGTGATAGCATCTAGTAAAGTGCATGAGTGTATCATGAATCAAGGTGGCACCGCGGACACAACCGTCCTTGAAAGTTTAACTTTCAAGACGGTTTTTTTAATTATTAGGGGGAATTATATGTATTATCCAAGTTTAGAAATGTTAGAAGAAATGGATCTTAGTCAGTCTGATTTAGTTCCAATAAAAAAAGAAATCTATAGTGATATGATTACACCTATAGAATTAATGAGAAAATTAAAACAATATTCTAAACATGTTTATATGTTAGAAAGTCATGAAGATAAAAATAAATGGGGAAGATATACTTTTATAGGATTTGATCCTAAAAGCGAAATTACTTGTTATAACAAGATGATGAAAGTGGATGATAAGATTTTTAAAGTGACACATCCCAAAGAATATATTAGAAAAGTTTTAAATGAACATCGTAGTTTAAAATTAGAGGGTTTTCCTACTTTTACAGGAGGCTTAGTTGGTTATTTTAGTTTTGATTATTTCAAATATAGCGAACCTTCAATTATTAAAAATCAAAAAGATAATGGTTTTAATGATGTTGATTTAATGTTATTTGATAAAGTTATTTGTTTTGATCATTTTAAGCAAAAGTTGATTTTAATTGTTAATATTGGAACAAATGATTTACAAAAGAATTATAAAAAAGGAATCAAAGAATTAGATGAATTAGATTATATTATTAGAAAACATGTTAAAACACTTGTTCAACCATTAAAATTATTAGAAGATTTTAAACCAGTTCTCTCTAAAGAAGAATATTGTCAAATGGTTGAAAAAGGTATTGATTATATTAAAGAAGGTGAGATCTTCCAAGTTGTTTTATCAAATAGACTTTATGCAAAAGCAACAGGTTCATTATTTGATAGCTATCGTGTTTTAAGAACAACGAATCCATCACCTTATATGTTCTATTTTGCAAGTGATAATATTGAAGTAGCTGGAGCTTCTCCAGAAACTTTAATTAAATTGGAGGAAACAAAGTTAACAACTTTTCCAATTGCTGGAACGAGAAAAAGAGGAAAAGATGATCAAGAAGATCAACAATTAATAGATGATTTATTAAAAGATGAAAAAGAATTAGCTGAACATAATATGCTCGTTGATTTAGGAAGAAATGATTTAGGAAGAATTTCTAAATTCAATAGTGTACATGTGGTATCTTATATGGATATCTTAAAGTTTTCAAAAGTTATCCATATAGCAAGTGTTGTTAGCAGTGAAATTAAAGAAGAATATGGTGCTTTAGATGCAGTTGATGCTTTACTTCCTGCAGGTACTTTATCAGGAGCACCAAAGATCAGGGCATGTCAAATCATTAATCAATTAGAACAAAATAAAAGAGGTATTTATGGAGGAGCGATTGGTTATTTAGATTTTACAGGAAATATGGATCTATGTATTGGTATTCGTTTAGTTTATAAAAGAAATAATGAAATTTCTATTTGTAGTGGTGCAGGAATTGTTTATGACAGTGTTCCTGAAAATGAATATCAAGAATGTTTAAATAAAGCAGGTGCGGTTGTTGAAGCAATCAAGATGGCAGATGGAGGTATTGATTATGATTCTACTCATTGATAATTATGATAGTTTTGCTTATAACCTTTATCAATTGATAGGTTCAATCGATGAAGATATCAAGGTTATAAGAAATGATGAAATGACAGTTGAAGAAATAGAAGAACTTCAGCCATCATGTATTATTATTTCACCAGGTCCAGGGAAACCGAGTGAAGCGGGTATTATTGAAGAAGTTGTTCAAAAATGTTATACGAAATATCCTATTTTGGGAGTTTGTTTAGGGCATCAAGCAATTGTTGAAGCTTTTGGAGGAACAGTAAGTTATGCTCAAAGCGTCATGCATGGAAAGTCTTCAATAATTAAAGTAGATACTACAAATCCAATTTTTAAGGGAATCGGGGAAAAGACAGCAGTGGCTAGATATCATAGCTTAGCTACTAAAAAAGAAAATTTACCAGAATGTTTGAAGATTATAGGGGAAAGCGATGATGGTGAAATCATGGCAATCAGTCATAAAAACTATCCTGTTTATGGGTTACAGTTTCATCCGGAGTCGATTTTAACAAAAGAAGGTAAAAAAATAGTTGAAAATTTTTTAAAGGAGATACAAAATGATTAGGGAAGCAATTATTAAATTATCAAAAAAAGAAGATTTAACATATCAAGAAGCTTATGAATGTATGAATGAGATCATGGATGATCAAGCTTCTGATATTCAAAAAGCTGCTTATTTAACAGCACTTTCATTAAAAGGTGAAACAATTAATGAAATAACTGCAAGTGCTAAAGGAATGAGAGAACATTGTGTGAAGTTATTGAATAATCAAGATGTTCTTGAAATTGTAGGAACTGGAGGAGATGGATCAAATTCTTTCAATATTTCTACAACTTCATCTATTGTGATTGCTAGTGGTGGTGTTAAAGTTGCTAAGCATGGAAATCGTGCAGCAAGTTCAAAAAGTGGCGCAGCAGATTGTTTAGAAGCTCTTGGAGTGGATATTACAATCAATGAAAAAAGAAGTAAGGAATTATTAAACGATATTAATATTTGTTTCTTATTTGCTCAAAACTATCATTTAGCGATGAAATATGTTGCACCAGTAAGAAAAGAACTAGGTATTCGTACAGTCTTTAATATTTTAGGACCACTTACGAATCCAGCAGGAGCGACTTATCAAGTAATGGGAGTTTATGATGGATCATTAGTTGAACCACTTGCTCAAGTTTTAAGTAATTTAGGGGTTAAAAGAGCTATGGTGGTTTATGGAAGAGATGGTTTAGATGAAATCTCAGCATCTAATGAAACTTTTGTTTGTGAAATTAATGAGAATCAATTTAAAACATATACAATTTCACCTGAACAATTTGGTTTACAAAGATGTTTAAAAGATGAACTTGTTGGAGGAACTCCAAAAGAAAACGCTCAAATTACACGAGATGTTTTAAATGGTAAACAAGGTGGACCTAGAACAGCTGTCTTAATGAATGCGGGGGCAGGTTTATATATTGGTGGTAAAGTTGATTCTTTACAAGCAGGAATTGATTTAGCAGCAAAGTTGATTGATAGTGGAAAGGCAAATGAAAAACTAGAAGAGTTTATAAAAGAATCAAACAAATAGGAGCGTATATTATGATTTTAGAAGATATTGTTGAAAGTACAAAAGAACGTGTTGAAACAAATAAAAAACGTCATTCAATTTATGAATTAAAAGAAAAAGCCTTTGCAATGCCTATTGACCAAAGTTTTCCTTTTAAAAAAGCTTTAGAAAAAGATGGAATGTCTTATATTTTAGAAGTTAAAAGACATTCACCATCAAAAGGACAAATTGTTTCCACTTTTGATTTTAAAGCAATTGCGAAAGAATATGAAATGATTGGAGCAGATGCTATTTCAGTAGTAACTGAACCTGATTATTTTAAAGGGGATGATGATTTTTTAAGAGAAATCAAACGTATTGTGAAAATCCCTGTTTTAAGAAAAGATTTTGTTGTAGATGAATATATGGTTTATGAAGCTAAAATCTTAGGAGCAGATGCAATTTTATTAATTGCAGGTGTTTTAGATGAAATTACATTAATGCGTTGTGTTAATTTAGCACATAATTTAGGTATGTCAGCAATTGTTGAAACACACAGTTCAATGCAAGTAAAAAAAGCGTTGCGTGTAGGCGCTAAAATTATTGGTGTAAATAACAGAGATTTAAGAGATTTCAGTGTTGATTTAAATACAACATTAAAATTAAGAGATATGGTCGATGATGATGTTATCTTTGTCTCTGAAAGTGGTATTAAAACAAGAAAAGATATTGAATTATTAGAAAAACATCATGTAAATGCTGTCTTAATTGGTGAAGCTATGATGAAAAGCCACGATAAAAGACATACATTAGAAGTTTTAAAAGGTATTGATGAAGAAGATTAAAATTTGTGGTTTAAAAAGAAGCGAAGATGTTGATTATGTAAATACATATCAACCTGATTATGTTGGCTTTGTTTTTGCGGGAAAAAAAAGAAAGATTACTTATGATCAGGCAAAAGAATTAAAAAAAGGTCTTTTATCTTCGATTCAAGTTGTAGGTGTTTTTGTAAATGAGGATATTTCTTTTGTTGAAAAATTAGTTAAAAATGATGTTATTGATCTAGTACAATTGCATGGTCAAGAAACAAATGAATATATAAAGATTTTAAAACAAAAAATAGATGTTCCAATTATTAAAGCAATTCAAATTAAAAATGATGATTCTTTCAATGTAGACTATGACGTTGATTATTATCTTTTCGATCATGGTTCTGGAGGAACTGGGGAAAGTTTTGATTGGTCTATGTTGAAAGAAGTCAATAAGTCTGTATTTTTGGCAGGGGGAATCAATCTTTCTAATATTGATGAAGCTTTAAAACTGAATGTTTATGGATTAGATGTTTCAAGTGGTGTTGAAACAGATGGCTTTAAAGATAGGGAAAAAATTAAGGAAATCGTAAGGAGAGTTAGAAATGAAAGGTAGATATGGAATACATGGGGGACAGTACATACCTGAAACTTTAATGAGTGAAATTCATAAAATTGAAGAGGCTTATGAATTTTATAAAAATGATCAAGCATTTAATGATGAACTTAATACATTATTAAAAGAATATGCTGGTAGACCATCTTTATTATATTATGCGAAAAAGATGACAGAAGATTTAGGTGGCGCTAAAATCTATTTAAAAAGAGAAGATTTAAACCATACAGGTTCTCATAAAATCAACAATGTATTAGGACAAGCTTTAATGGCTAAAAAAATGGGAAAAACAAGAATTATTGCTGAAACTGGTGCTGGACAACATGGTGTAGCTACAGCCACAGCAGCAGCCTTGCTTGGACTTGAATGTGAAATTTTTATGGGAAAAGAAGATACAGATCGTCAAGCTTTAAATGTTTATCGTATGGAACTTTTAGGAGCTAAAGTACATCCTGTAACTACAGGGACAATGACTTTAAAAGATGCGGTCAATGAAGCAATGAGAGAATGGACAAAACGTGTGGATGATACGATGTATGTTTTAGGTTCTGTGATGGGACCTCATCCATTTCCAATGATGGTGAGAGATTTCCAAAGTGTGATTTCTAAAGAAGCAAGAGAACAAATTCTTGAATATGAAGGTAAACTTCCTACAGCTGTGATGGCTTGTGTTGGTGGTGGAAGTAATGCGATGGGAATGTTCTATAATTTTATCAATGATAAAGATGTAAAACTTATTGGTTGTGAAGCCGCTGGTAAAGGTGTCGATACAGCTTTAACAGCAGCAACAATTGCGACAGGATCATTAGGTGTCTTCCATGGAATGAAATCTTACTTCTGTCAAGATAAATACGGTCAAATTGCACCTGTTTATTCTATTTCAGCCGGTTTAGATTACCCAGGTATTGGACCTGAACATGCTTATTTACATGATACAAAACGTGCGCAATATGTACCAGTTACAGATGATGAAGCAGTGGATGCTTTTGAATACATTGCAAAAACTGAAGGAATTATTTGTGCCATTGAAAGTGCACATGCGATTGCACATGCAATCAAAATAGCACCAACTATGAAAAAAGATGATATTTTAATTGTCTGTCTTTCAGGTAGAGGAGATAAGGATGTTGCAGCGATTGCAAGATATAGGGGGAAAGAAATCTATGAATAGAATATATAAAGTTTTTGAAAATAAAAAAGCCTTCATTGGTTTTTTAACAGCAGGAGATCCTGTAATAGATAAAACAGTAGACTATATTTTAGATATGGAACAAGCAGGGGCTAGTTTGATTGAAATTGGTATTCCCTTTTCTGATCCAATTGCTGAAGGACCAACCATTCAAGAAGCAAATGTACGTGCTTTAAAAAACAAAGTTACAACAGATGATGTTTTTGAAATGGTTAAAAAAGTAAGAGAAAAAAGTGATATTCCTTTATGTTTTATGACTTATTTAAATGTTGTTTTCCATTACGGTTATGATGAATTCTTTAAAAAATGTCAAGAAGTTGGCATTGATGGTATTATTCTTCCAGATTTACCTTATGAAGAAAACCAAGAAGTCAAAGATGTTTGTTATAATTATGATGTTACTTTAATTTCAATGATTGCCCCAACAAGTAAAGATCGTGTTGAAATGATTGCAAAAGAAGCAAAAGGATTTATCTATCTTGTATCGTCAATGGGT
Source organism: Faecalibacillus sp. MSK20_93 (assembly GCF_020589945.1). Taxonomy (NCBI): domain Bacteria; kingdom Bacillati; phylum Bacillota; class Erysipelotrichia; order Erysipelotrichales; family Coprobacillaceae; genus Faecalibacillus; species Faecalibacillus sp. MSK20_93. Next base: position 7,724 of record NZ_JAJDKA010000013.1, read on the forward strand.
GTTACAGGGACAAGAGATAATACTTCATTTGCTAATAATCTTGAAGAAATTATTGAACATATTCGTCAAGTAACAAATACACCAGTAGCTATTGGTTTTGGTATTAATAAACCAGAACAAGTAAAAGAGTTTAAACAATATGCTGATGGTGTCATTGTTGGTAGTGCAATTGTTAATATTATTAAAGAACATGGAAGTCAAGCAGATGAACCTTTAAAAGAATATATTCAATCACTTACAAATGAACTATAAAAGTGCAAGCTAAGTCTTGCCTTTTTATTTTGTTAGTTATATCGAATATCGATAATTTAATTAAAATGTTTATATTCATTGTTTTTGTCTATCCTAAAAATGTGGAGGTAAATCTATGAATATAAAAAAATATAATGAAATTGCAGATAAAAATAAACCACAAAAGCAAGTATTAAAACATACAGCAAGTGCTTTTTTAGTGGGTGGAGTGATTGGTATGATAGGAGAATTTTTTTTAAATCTTTACAAAGAATTATTTTCTTTTAGTGAAAAGGAAGCCACCCCTATTATGTTGATTACTCTTATTTTAATTGCAGCAATACTAACGGGTTTAGGAATCTATGACCGTTTAGGTGATTTTGCAGGGGCAGGTTCTTTTATTCCTATTACAGGTTTTTCAAATGCGATGACTTCAAGTGCAATGGAGGCAAGAAGTGAAGGTTTCGTGACGGGAATAGGGGCTAATATTTTTAAACTTGGTGGAGCGGTGATTACTTTTGGAATTGTTGCTTCATTTGTATTAGGAGGAATTCGTTATGTCATCACCTATTTCTGGTAGTAGTTTTGTTTTTCAAGATGTTTATATTCAAAGTGTTGGGACAACAGCAGGAATTGTTGAACATCAAGGGCCTTTAGGACATTATTTTGATAAACATTATCCTAATCATTATCATCATCATGCAAGTTATGAACAGGCAGAAATTGAAATGCTGAAAGATGCTATCCTTATTTGTTTAAAAAAAGGAAAAGTAAAGAAAGAAGAAATTGATTTATATTTTGGAGGAGACTTAAATAATCAAATTACAGCGTGTTATTATTACGCTAATCATTTACATCGACCTTTTATTGGCTTATATAGTGCATGTAGTACGATTGGACTTGCTCTAGCAAATGCTTCAATTATGATTGAAAATCATAATATTCATAGTGCTATGGCTTGTACAGTTTCTCATAATGCCACAGCAGAAAGACAATTTAGATATCCTTTAGAATATGGTATACAAAGAAAAGAAACGATGACTTTTACGGCTACAGGAAGTGTCGCTGTCTTTTTATCAAATAAACCAAGTCAAATAAGAATTGAATCTATTACTTTAGGAAAAGTCATCGACTTCGATCAATATGACGCTAATGATATGGGGCGTGCCATGGCACCAGCAGCTTTAGATACCTATTTACAACATATGAAAGATCTAAAGAGAGATGGTACTTATTATGATTTAATTTTAACCGGAGATCTTTCTCGTTATGGAAAAACAATTATGAAAGATCTTTTAAAAGAAGAAAATCAAAAGTATAACGAGTATGATGATTGTGGTTGTTTACTTTATGATGTTACTCAAAATGTCTATCAAGGAGGAAGTGGTCCTGTTTGTAATGGACTTGTTAGTTTTGGCTATATTTATCAGATGATGTTAAAAGGAAAGTATCAACGTGTGCTTGTTCTAGCAACAGGGGCTTTGTTAAATCCGGTGATGACAAATCAAAAATTATCGATTCCTTGTGTTTGTCATGGCTATGTATTGGAGGTTGTCAAATGAATTACGTCTTATCCTTTTTGTTTTGTGGGTTTGTGTGCGCTGTTGCTCAACTAATTTATGAATATACTAAATTAACGCCAGGACATATTACATGTAGTTTTGTTGTACTAGGAGCACTGTTAGATTTATTTCATATTTATGATCGATTGATTAAAATTTTTCATGCAGGGGCAATGCTTCCCATTACGAGTTTTGGCCATTCTTTAATGCATGGGGCCATGGCAATGACAAAAGAATACGGGGTCTTTGGTCTAGCAATGGGAATGTTTGATTTAACAGCAGCAGGAATTTCTTCGGCCATTTTATTTGCGTTTATTATTGCTCTTTTCTTTAAACCAAAATCATGAAAAACCCTTCGTTTGATTTAAATGTTAGATATTTAGATTTTGATGGTCGAAAAATTGAAATTGATTATATTTCTAGTTTGTGTTCTGATGAATTGATTGCTTATTTAGTTGAAGGAATTACAAATGCAAAAGGAAAAACTTTAAAAGATTGTTTAAATAATGGAGATGTCAAAGAAGAATTAAATAAAGAAAATTACGAATATGCGATGCTTACAGGTTGTGCAATCGTTAAAGATATAGATAAAAGTAAAGTCTATGTTTTAGATACAAGACATTTTCCTACACGTTCAATCGAAGAACCAGATACAGAAAAATCGGTTAGAGGAAGTAAAGATGGATTTAATGAAAATCTATTAAATTGTGCAGGTTTGATTAGAAGACGTATTCGTACATTAGATTTAGTAATGGAAAAAGTTACGGTAGGTAAAAAAAATAAATTAGATATTTGTTTATGTTATTTAAAAAGTGAAATAGATCAAACCATGTTAAAAAGTATTAAAGAAAGACTTAATGAAATAAAAAATGATGATTTAATTATGACAGATCGTGCTTTGGAAGAATTGATTTTTGACCAAAGTTATAATCCTTTTCCCCTTGTAAGATACAGTGAAAGACCAGATGTGGTTTCTACACACATTCATCATGGTTATCTTGCCATTATATGCGATACTTCAAGTTCTGTTATGATGTTACCTACAACTTTGTTTGAAATTCTAGAACATGTTGAAGAACATCGACAAACACCTATTATTGGTACTTTTATTCGTTTAATTCGTTTTAGTGCTGTATTTCTTTCGATTTATTTGGTTCCTTTATGGATGTTGATTGTAAATCAAGGAAGTGTCAGTCTAAAAAAATTATTTTCAATTATTTTAGTTGAACTGGCAGTAGAGCTTTTAAGAATTGCAACCATTCATACGCCCAATTCTATTTCAAATACGATGGGGATGATTGCTGCTATTTTACTAGGAGAATTTGCGATTGAACTCGGTTTTTTTTCAGGAGAGATTCTTTTATTTGTATCTATTGGAGATGTTTGTGGTTTTGCCACACCTAATTATGAATTATCTTTAACCAATAAATATGTAAAAATATTTATGATTCTATTTTCGGGATTATTTGGTTGGCTAGGCTTTATTGCTTATCAAGTTATTTTATATATGTATTTAATATCATTAAAACCTTTTGGCTTTTCCTATCTTTATCCATTAATTCCTTTTAATGGAAAAGATTTACTCCAATTCATTATTAGAGAACCTAAGAAATAAAAATTTTATTAAATTAATCAAATGATTATAGTTTATCAAAAAACAGAGGTTAAATATGAACCTCTGTTTTAAAATAAAGTAAAAATAATTAAACTACATGTAGCAATAGCAACAGCTGGTGGATCGATATGTGTACCACAATCTGTATTGAGCACCATCCCAAAAATTAATCCAATAAAATGAGCAATGATACCAAAAAGAACAGCAATCAAAATATTACCTGTTTGTGCCATTGCATAACCTACAACAAGAGTTGTATGGTGTGTAGCAGGGAAAGCAGGGTCACTTAAAGCAAAGATAAGTGTTAAAGCACTAATGGAAAAACCAATTGTATAAAGACCTGTTTCTTTTGCAAAATAAGCCATAACTGTTGATACAGCTAAACCAATTAAAAATTGAAATCCCCAAAATGAAGGAGATGCTTTTTCTAAGAAATCTAAATTCTTTTCATTATATGTATCTTCTTGATTGAATAAGATTCTTCCTAAAACTCCTACAAGAATAACCGAAACTGCTCCGGTATCTACCGGAAATGAAAAATAATTTTCAAAAGCAAAAATCAAATAACCTAAAACCCCACCGATAGCACCTACGAGTAAAACCTTTGGATCATTGGTAAAAGCAAGTGATCTAGAAGTTTCAACGCCTCTTATTTCATGTTTTGTTCCTGCATAGGCAGTTGCAAGTCCTGCAGCGTTAAAGATAATACATGGTAAAAATAAATTATTTGATAAAGCTTCATTTAAAAATGTGGTATTAACACCAACATGTTCTAATAAAAATATAAGGAGACCGACAAAACCTGTACAAATAAAGGTTTGTGTTCCACCAATTAGTGTTCCTAAAATTCCTGCAAAAAAAGCTAATATAATTGATGATAATGAAAACATTTTATAACCCCTTTCAGGCGTATTATATAGGAAATAATCAACATAATAAATACAAAATATAAATTTATGTTATAATACCTAAGAGGTGAAACAATGGAATATCAAGTTATATTAGATGATTTTCAAGGCCCTTTAGATTTATTGTTACATTTAATTAAAGAAAAAGAGATGGATCTACAAACACTTGAATTATCAGTTATTACAGATCAATATTTACAATATATACATATGATGGAATCATCACAACTTGAAGTGATGTCTGAATATTTAGTCATGGCTGCACAGCTTATTGAAATGAAAAGTAAAATGCTTTTACCTAAAGAAAAAGTACAAATTGAAGATGAGTATCAAGAAGATCCAAGAGAAGCACTCATTAGAAGACTTATTGAATATAAAAGATATAAAGATGTTTTAGACGAGATTCAAGAAAAATATGAAAAAAGACAATCTATGTTGATTAAACCCTCTAATAATATGGAAGAATATGTCATTGATACTTCAACAATGATTCCAAAGGGGTTAGAAGTATATGATTTAATGAAGGCTATGCAAAAAATGTATCAAAGAAAAATGTTATCACGACCATTAGATACACATATTTCTAAAAAAGATATTTCCATTGAACAAAGAAGTGATCAAATTAGAAATTATTTTAAAGTAAGAGTTAATAAAAGGGTAAAATTAGATGAATTATTTGATAGAGGAGATCGTTATTATTTTATCGTGACATTTTTATCGATTTTAGTTTTAGCTAATGATAAAGAAGTTGAAATTATCCAAGAAGGATTGTTTGATGATATTTATGTAGAGGGGAAAGAGTAATGGAAGATTATAATAATATTATAGAAGGTATCCTTTATCTAAATGGTGATGAAGGTATTGATATAAAAGAATTATCACTGATTTTAGAAATTTCTAAAAAAGAAGCTGTGGAAGCTATGGATCATTTTATAGAAGCTTATTCAAAAAGAGGCTTTGATGGCCTACAAGTTGTTGATTTTGGTGGTAAATATAAACTTGCAACGAATCCTCAATATTTTCCTTATTATCAAAAAATGGTAGAACAATCAAAAACAACACTTTCTCAAGCAGCTTTAGAAACACTCGCTATTATTGCTTATAATCAACCAATTACTCGTGCTAAAGTTGAAGATATTAGAGGAGTTGGTTGTGATGGCATGATTAGAAAACTCATTGCTAAAGCACTTATTAAAGAAGTAGGCAGAGAAGAAAGTCCAGGACTTCCTATTTTATATGGGGTAACGAATGAATTCATGGATGCTTTTTCACTGGCTTCTTTAGATGAACTTCCTGAATTAGGGGATATTGTAGAAACTGAAAGTGATGAAGATATATTTGCGACAAGATATCAAGAAGGTGATTTAAGTGAAACTGATTAATCATTTGAAAACAATTAATAAACATAAATACTATGTGACAATGCTTTGTTTTAAATGTGGTTTATATAAACAAGGATTACTACATGATTTATCAAAATATTCGCCAACTGAACTAAAAACAGGCGCTAAATATTGGGTAGGGACGCGTTCACCTAATTCAATTGAAAGAGAAACGATTGGTTATTCTACTGCCTGGTTACACCATAAAGGAAGAAATAAACATCATTGGGAATATTGGGTTGATTTTTCAAGAGAAGGGGTTGTTCCTGCCAAAATGCCTACAAGGTATGTTGTGGAAATGTTTTGTGATCGAGTAGCAGCAACAATGGTTTACCGTGGAGAAAATTTTGATGTATCGGCTCCTTTAGATTATTATAATAAGACACATGGTTATTATGTCATTCATCAAGAAACAGATGCAATGATTAAAGATATGTTAGTTCATTTATCTAAAAGTAATTTAGAAGAAACAATTGATTATATTAAAGAAACTTATTTATAAATTCTATGTTTTGCATAGAATTTTTTTATAGAAATGATATAATAGTTATATTATATTTAAGGAGCTTGAAGATGAATTTTTTACATTTAAAATATTTAATAGAAGTTGAAAAATATGAATCTATTTCTAAAGCAGCACAGCATCTCTATATTAATCAACCACGTTTATCTAAAATTATTAAAGAAATAGAAGAAGAAGCTAATATAAAAATCTTTGAAAGACATAATAAAGGGGTTGTTCCAACAACTAAAGGAAGAGAATTTTTATCACAGGCTAAAAAAATTGTTCAAGAAGTAGATTATTTAAAAAATATGTATCAGGATGATCCTCATAAATTGAATTTAGATATTTGTGTTCCTCGTTCAAGTTACATCTCAGAAGCTTTTATTGAATATTTAAAAATGGATAATAATATGAAAAAGGAATTGAATCTAAATTATCGAGAAACGAATTCATTTGATACGATTCAAAATGTTTATGATGGAGAAAATAATTTAGGAATTGTACGTTTTCCTTTAAGAGATCAAGATTATTATTTCAATATTTTAAATTTAAAAGAATTGACTTATGAAAAACTATTTACTTTTGATTATCAAATACTTATTTCAAAAGATAATCCTCTTAAAGATAAAGAAATAAGTATTAAAGATTTAAAGAAACAAATTGAATTAAAACACGGAGATATACATATTCAAGATGGAAAACAAGAACATCATAAACAAATGAATATCTATGAAAGAGGAATTCAATTTGAACTTTTAAATGAAATTCCTGAAACTTATATGTGGGTAGCTCCTATTCCTAAAAAGCTTTTAAAACAAAATGATTTTGTTTTAAAAGCATGTAAAGATAAGAAAATACCATATGTTGATTATTTAATTTATCGAAAAGGATATGTTTTATCAAAAGAAGATCAAAATTTTATAGAATGTTTGAAAAATGTAATCGAACAAGTGAAGTGAAAAAATGCACATGTAATGTGAAAAAAATAACTTGATATATAAAAAAAGGCATATCACTATGCCTTTTTAGTATCTAACCAAAAATAAATGTAAGTGCTATCATTAGAGATAGGAAAAGAGGAGAATAAGTTATGCAAAGATTTACATTACCTAGAGATTTATATCATGGAAAAGGTGCTTTAGAAGCCCTTAAAACATTAGAAGGAAAAAAAGCTATTGTATGTGTTGGTGGAGGATCAATGAAACGTAATGGTTTTTTAGATCGTGCTGTTAACTATTTACAAGAAGCTGGAATGGAAGTTAAATTATTTGAAGGTATTGAACCAGATCCATCAGTTGAAACTGTTATGAAAGGTGCAGCTGTTATGGAAGAATTTAATCCAGATTGGATTGTTGCCATGGGTGGAGGTTCACCAATTGATGCAGCAAAAGCTATGTGGATTAAATATGAATATCCAGATATCACATTTGAAGATATGTGCAAAGTATTTGGTATTCCAAAATTACGTAAAAAAGCTCATTTCTGTGCTATCCCATCTACTAGTGGTACAGCAACAGAAGTTACTGCTTTCTCAATTATTACAGACTATAATAAAGGAATTAAATATCCTATCGCTGACTTTGAAATTACACCAGATGTTGCTATTGTTGATCCTGATTTAGCTGAAACAATGCCAGTTAAATTAGTTGCTCATACTGGTATGGATGCAATGACTCATGCTATTGAAGCATATGTTTCTACAGCAAACTGTAATTATACAGATCCACTTGCTATTCATGCAATTGAATTAATTCAAGCTAACTTAGTAAAATCATATAATGGAGATATGGCAGCAAGAGATACAATGCATGATGCTCAATGTTTAGCTGGTCAATCATTCTCTAACGCTTTATTAGGTATCGTTCACTCAATGGCACATAAAACAGGTGCTGCTTTCGTTGATCAAGGTGGACATATTATTCATGGTGCAGCTAATGCAATGTATTTACCAAAAGTTATTGCTTTCAACGCAAAAGATCCAACAGCTAAAAAACGTTATGGTGTCATCGCTGATTACATGCATTTAGGTGGAGCAGATGATGATGAAAAAGTTGCTTTATTAATTAAATATTTAAGAGGTATGAATGATGAATTAAATATTCCTCATGGAATCAATAAATATGGTGCAGATGGTATGCCAGCTGAAACTGGATTTGTTCCAGAAGATATCTTCTTAGCACGTGTTGATGAAATTGCTGATAATGCAATTGCTGATGCATGTACAGGATCAAACCCACGTATTCCAAACCATGATGAAATGGTTGCTTTATTAAAAGCTTGCTACTATGATACAGAAGTAGATTTCTAATAGAATAAATGAGGTCCTAAATAGAGGACCTCTTTTTTATGTATATATACTATAAATACGTTTTTTAGGTGTTTAATTCATACTTATGAAAACAATATTTCTTTTATTTATCTATAATAAAGATAGATAAAGGGGGTAGCTATTATGAAGTATGCAATATTAGATGGAAAATTAACTCATATTTCTAAAGTGAAAAAAGGAACAATTGCCAGAGTTTTTGGATACAGTGATGATTTAGTAATAGCTGTAGGTGGTAGGGAAAGAAAATATTGGAAATATTTAGATGTGAAACGTACAAGAATGTATCAAGAATTATAGGAATAACATTGTTTATTCCTTTTTTTGTTTGTATAATAGAATTATTGGAGGTTATAGGATGAAATATGGAAATGAGATAAAAAATATATGTCATCTTGCATGGCCTGCTATTATTCAAGAAGCAATGAATACGGTAGTGACTTATGTAGATACAGCGATGGTTGGTTCTATGGGAGCAACAGCTTCTGCAGCAGTTGGTTTAACATCTACTGTTACTTGGTTGTTAGGAAGTATTTCGGTTGCCTTTGGAGTGGGTGTCTTAGCCGTATGTGCTCAATCAGATGGCGCTAAAGATTATAAAAAAGTACAGATTGCGGGTCAACAAGCCTTATTTATTTCTTTTATTATAGGATTGATAACAACTATTATTAGTATCATAATTGCTCCATTTTTACCTGGTTGGCTCAATGGTGCCAAAGAAATAAGGCATGATGCTTTTTTATATTTTTTAATTGTATCAGCACCATTTATATTTAGAACATTTATTATTATTCTCTCTTCAACTTTAAGAGCTGTTAAAGATATGAAAACACCAATGATGATCAATGTTTATATGAATATAATCAATATCATTTTAAATTTCTTTTTAATTTATCCGACAAGAAAGATATTTGGTATAACTGTTTATGGAGCTGGTTTATCTGTAGCCGGAGCAGCGATAGCTTCAGCTATTTCTTATATTGTTGGAGGAATTTTGATGTTTAGACATTATTATCAAAATAAAATCTTTGATTTTAAACATACAGGATTTCATTTTCATAAACCAGTATGTTTAGAATGTTTAAAAATTTCTATTCCTGTTGTTATGGAAAGAAGTGTTATTTGTTTAGGACATGTTACTTTTGCTTCGTTGATTGCTAAATTAGGAGTTGTTTCTTTGGCAACACATTCGATAGCAATTCAAGCAGAACAAGCGTTTTATGCACCGGGGTATGGTTTCCAATCAGCAGCAAGTACACTCGTAGGAAATGCTGTTGGTGAAAAAGATGAATCTAAAGTTAAAAGAATGACGTATCTTACATGTGCAATTACTTTAAGTATCATGGCTATTGCTGGTGTTTTATTATTCATAAATGCTCAAAATATTATGTCGATTTTTACTCCTGATCAAAAAGTTATCGCTTTAGGAACTAGGGTATTAAGGATTGTTTCTATTAGTGAACCAATCTATGGTATCTTGATTATTTTAGAAGGAACTTTTAATGGAATGGGGGATACCAAAGCACCATTTGTATTTTCTTTGATTACGATGTGGGGAATAAGGATTTTTGGTTCAATGCTCATGATCAATGTCTTTTCATTTGGACTTGAAAGTGTTTGGATCATGATGGTTTTAGATAATATTTCTAGATGTTTATTATTATCAACACGTTTTTTGAAAGGAAAATGGAAATATCGGGTTTATCAATAGGAGGAAAGAAAATGAAATATAAAAAATTTGAAAATACAATTATCGCAAGAATTGATAAGGGTGAAGATATTGTTGAACAAGTTAAAAATATTGCTTTAAAAGAAAATATCAAACTTGCAAGTATTCAAGCTTTAGGTGCAATTAATGATTTTACAGTCGGTGTTTTTAAAACAAAGGAAAAGAAATATTATGCTAATGAATTTAAAGGTGATTATGAAATTGTATCTCTTACGGGAACTATTAATACAATGAATGGTGAATATTATAGTCATATGCATCTATCTGCTGGAAATGATCAAGGAGAAGTTTTTGGTGGTCATTTAAATAAAGCAATTGTTTCAGCAACATGTGAAATGGTTATTCAAGTCATCAATGGACAAGTAGATCGTTACTTTGATGAAGAAATTGGTTTAAATTTATTAAAATTATAAAGGAGCTATCTATGGAATATTTAACATTACCACAAACGGATTTAAAGGTATCAAAGATTGCTTTAGGATGTATGAGAATTGCTGATAAAAGCATTGAAGAAGTGGAAGAACTTGTCAAAACTGCTCTAGAATCAGGAATTAATTTTTTTGATCATGCAGATATTTATGGTGGAGGAAAATCAGAAGAATTATTTGGTGAAGTATTAAAAAGACATCCTGAATATAGAAAACAGATGATTATTCAAACAAAGTGTGGTATTGTTCCTGGAAAAAGATATGATTTTTCTAAGGAACATATCTTAAAATGTGTCAATGAATCATTAGAAAGATTACATACAGATTATGTAGATATTCTTTTGCTTCATAGACCAGATGCTTTATGTGATCCTCAAGAAGTTGCTGAAACTTTTAATGAATTATATGAAGCTGGAAAAGTTCATTATTTTGGTGTTTCTAATCACACACCTTTACAAATAGAATTATTAAAGAAATATTTAAAATATCCAATTATTATTAATCAATTACAATTATCAATCGTTCATTCAGTAATGATTGATTCAGGATTAAATATGAATATGAAAGAAGCATTTGCGCAAGATAAAGATGGTGGTGTTTTAGATTATTGTCGTTTAAATGATATTACGATCCAACCATGGAGTTCAATCCAAGCTTCTTGGGCGGAAGGAACTTTTATTGATCATCCAAATTATCAAAAATTAAATGATGTTATGCAACAATTAGCTCATAAATATCAAGTAACTAAACCAGCAATAGCGATTGCTTGGTTACTTCGTCATCCTGCACATATGCAACCAATCGTAGGGACAACATCCTCTCAACATTTAAAAGAAACAATTAAAGCATGTGATTTTACGCTTACAAGACAAGAATGGTATGATCTCTATCTTGCAAGTGAAAAACCACTACCATAGAAAGTTGCTTAGGCAACTTTTTATATACTTTATAATAAAAATAATATTTGTTGAATGAATATAATATATTGATATAATAAAGATGGGTGATGTTTATGAAATATAAAAGAATATCTACAAAAGATTATTTAGTAAATGAAGATCAATTTATTGATTTATTAGAAAATAAAGCTTTAGAAGGATGGTATTTAAAAAATATAAGTCTAAATTTTTTAACATTTGAAAAAAGAACACCACAAAGAAAGCATTATAAAATATATTATAAACAAATAAATAAAGATATAAAAGAAGCAGGATGCCGTATTATTGTTAATTATTTTGGGTTACAAGTAGTAGAAGTTGAAGATCTTTTTGCTCAACCTTTAAAACAAGATGTAGGTGATAAAAAAGAAATCTTATCAACGATCTATAATTTTACAACTCATTATTTTTTAATGATCATGGCCATTGTTTTATTAATTGCTTATCAACCTTTTAAAATACATGGGTTGCCAAGTTTACCTTATTTGACTTTTTATTTTGGTACTTATTTATTTTATACTGCTGTAAGTCTTATAAGCTTCTCTTTGTTCTTTTTTGGCTTATGTAATCTATCACATTTAAAAAAAGAAATGAAAAATAAGCCCTTTTATTTAGAAAATATTTTTAATACTTTATCTAAAATAAATCTTTATGTTGGGATTATTTTGATTTTATTAGATTTATTAAAACAAAATGGTTTCAAATCATTTCTGATTTTACTTATTTCTTGGTTAATTGGTTATCTTGGACATCTTTATAAAGAAAAACATCAAAAATCTAATGCGATTGTTTATCTTTGTGTTATTGCTACAATTGCTTTAAGTTTGTATGACCATCCAGCAGATGGCGATCCTTATAGCGCTATTGAACCTGTCCAAAGCTTGCAACAACCTTATAGCTATGAAGATGGTGGAATGTTATATCAAGGATATTCTATTGAAGGGGATCATGGAATGATGGAAGGCTATTATAAAGGATATACGTCAGCTATTTCAAAAGGTATTTTTGAATATCAAGTAGAAAATATTTTTAAAAATAAAATAGCTTATAAAAAAATTATTCAGCAATACCCTCTGATAACTCAAAAAGATAGTGATTTATGTTTTAAATATAAACAAAAATATGTTGTATTAAAGGGTCAAGAAGTTTTTTATATCAATAACAAAGAAGGATTACCACTTTCTAAATATATTAAATATTATCAACGATTAAAGATCTAAGAATTTCTTAGATCTTTTTTGTATTAAAATAATAAAAATAATATTGATATATAAATAATATAATAATATAATAAAAGTAAGGAAAAGATAAATTACATCTCTAGGCAAATAAAGTATTTATTAGAATACATGTAGAAAGGAATGTGAGATTTATATGAAGATAATAGATAAAGTATGGGTCTTTGATTATTTAATGGAAATTTTTATGATCATGACCATGGTTTGTGGTCAAAGCTTACTTACGAATTCTTTAAATTCTTTAGGATATATTAGTATTCATATTAGTTTTATTATTTATTGTTTATTTTATTTTTTACCTATTTTATATTTTATTGCCTTATGGAATAGTGATGCCATAGATTATCGAAAAAATATAATTTTACTTATTATCTTATTTATCTTTAATAAATTATTTCATGGAAATCAAGTTCAACTTTCTTTTCCATTACCTGCTATAGATTTTTATGTAGTTATTTGTTTAATTATAACGATAGTATTTTATATAAGGAGAAAAAATGATGAAAGTAAAACTCATTTTAAGTCTTGATCAACTAGAAAAAGCATATAAGGAATATAAAAAAGCCTTTCGTTTTTCTGGGTTATTCTTTGGTATTCATTAAGAAATAATGGAAGATAAAGATTTTGAAAAATATTTATATTTTTCAAGTGATAAAGTTGAATGTTATGATATAGAAAAACATCAGCTTTTTGAAATAGACTATGATGATTTTTATGAAGTTGATCTATCTTTAAAACAAAAGGTAGTTTGTATGTTAGTAACAACAAGAAATCAACAATATTCTTTTGAATGTAAACAAGATGCACGTTTTTTACAAATAATTGATCTTTTTGAACAAAAGAAAATAAGATATATAGATAGAAGTCATTTTATTTCAATCAAGCGATAATCATTGAAAGAAGGGAAATTTACCCTTCTTTTTCATTTAATGAATAAATCTTAATAGAATGAAAACAGGAGGGATAAAATGATTTATTCGCTTATTGTACTAACAGCAGGCTTTTTTGTTTTAGTGAAAGGAGCGGATTGGTTTGTAGATGGAGCATCTTCACTGGCAAGTATTTTTCATGTTTCTCAATTAGTTATTGGATTGACGATTTGTGCGATGGGAACCAGTTTGCCAGAGGCAGCTGTTTCATTAGTAGCAGGGTTAAAAGGAAATTCAGGAATTACCATTGGGAATGTTGTTGGAAGTAATATTTTAAATATTTTGATTGTTTTAGGAATGAGCGCTTTGATTACAAAAATAAAGATTGAAAAATCAACATTGTTCATTGAAATTCCTTATATGTTGCTTTCAAGTCTTGTTTTACTTGTTATGGGAAAAAGTCAACAAGTTGTATCATTTCAAGAAGGACTTATTTTAATAGGTATGTTTATCATTTATTTACTTTATTTGTTTTGGCTGTCACAAAAAGAAAGTGAGGAGGAAGTTTCTACACAATACTCTTTTATAGGATGTGTGTTGTTGATTGGTTTAGGCATCTTTTTTGTTATGATTGGTAGTCAACTGGTTGTTAAAGCAGCCACTCAAATAGCTTATTGGTTACATTTTTCTCAAAGATTCATCGGTTTAACGATTGTTGCTTTTGGAACATCATTGCCTGAATTAGTAACCTCTTTACAGGCAGCTAGAAAAGATCATGTGGGTATTGCGATTGGAAATATTGTCGGAAGTAATATTTTTAATATTTTATTTATTGCTGGAGGTGTTTCTTTAATTTGTCCAGTACCTTTTGAAAGTAAATTTATTATAGATATGTTTGTAGCTATAGGAAGTGGTTGTTTATTATGGCTTTTAACGATTTATCGACATGAATTAAATAGAATAGGTGGTCTTTTGATGTTACTTTCCTATGTAGTGTATTTAATCTATTTGTGTTAAATGGAAAGAAGAAACATAGAATGATATAGGTGATATAATGAAATTATTGATTAGTTTTTTGATGATTTTTCAAATGATTTGTACCAATGTCGAGTTTTATGGTAAGAGTTATATTGTATATGATAGTTTAAATCAATATGTTGTAGAAGGCAGAAATATAGATTATTTACAAAGTGTTGCTTCAATTTCTAAAATTATGACTGCCATCGTTGTTATTGAAAATAGTCGCTTAGATAAAAAGATTACAGTTGATGAAACGATTAATAAAGCTTATGGGAGTTGTGTCTATATACATATAAAAGATCAAATTACGATTCAAGATCTTTTATATGGTTTAATGCTTCGAAGTGGGAATGACTGTGCTTTAATGCTGGCTAAAAGTGTTGGTGGAAGTGTTGATCGTTTTGTGGAAATGATGAATGAAAAAGCTAGAGATATAGGAATGAAACAGACACATTTTTCGAATCCTTCAGGTTTAGATGAAGAAGATGAAGGAAATTTATCAACAGTTAAAGAAATGGCGATACTTTATCGTTATTGTTGCCAAAACCCTCTTTTTAATCAAATTGTTAAAACAAAAGAGTATAAAAGACTAGATGGAAAAGGTTATTGGCATAATAAAAATCGTCTTTTAAAAGAATACCCTTATTGTGTTGGTGGTAAAACAGGTTATACCAAAAAAGCCAAAAGAACATTGATTACACGAGCTATAAAAAAACAAGTTGATTTAATTATTGTTACTTTTAATTGTGGAAATGATTTTGAGTTTCATCAAAAAAAGTATGAGGAATGTTTTAAAAATTATGAAAAACTTGTGTTGTTTGATAAAGGGGTTAGAAATATTAAAGGAAACTGGTACTTGTTTGAAAATGATTTGTTGATGTCAAAAGAAAAGGATGAAAGTGTAAGTTATTTGATTCATAATGAAGAAATGTTTATTTATAGAAATCAAACGTATATTAAAAAAATTAAATTAAAGAGATATCGGTTTAGAGATTTTTATTTAATGATCTTAAAGGATCTAGTTTATGAATAAGATCTTTCATTATGGAATTATTCTTTTTATTATTGTTGGTTTGATTTTTAATAAACAAGAAGCCATGTTAAAAGCTCTTTTACAAACACCTTTTGATGTCTTTGAACTTTGTAAAACACTTATTTTAAGTATTTGTTTATGGAATGGTTTGTTAAAAATCATTCAGGCTTCAAATATGGTGAATCATTTAAATTTTCTATTTAAACCACTATTACGTTGGATCTATGGACGATGTATTCAAGATGAACAAATCTATCAAGCACTATCTTCAAATTTGATTGCTAATCTATTAGGACTTGGAACACTTGCTACAATGAGTGGTTTACAAGCAATTTCTAAATTAAAAGAAAAGAATTATCCTCTTCAAATAAAAATACTCGTAGTAATCAATACGGCAGGCTTTTCTATTTTACCAACTACCATGATGACAATTAGACAAAATTATCATAGTCAAAATATTTTAGCTTTTTATCCTTATAGTTTATTTATTGGTTTTTCAATTACAATTATAGGAATTGTTATTATTAAGGTGATTGAACATGTCTAATTTAATTCTACTTATTATTTTATGGAGTTTTTTAGAATGTGCTTATAAAAAAATACCTATTTATGAAGAATTTATTACAGGAGTCAAAGAAGGAATGCATTATTTAATGATTCTTTTTCCTTCTTTAATGCTTCTTACTTTATGGGTCAATCTTTTTTTAAGTAGTGGTTTTATCTCTTTAATAGGTACTTTCTTTATTCGATTTTTTTCAATTCCCCTTGATTTATTATTAATGGCTTTTACAAGACCAATAAGTAGTCAAACTTCTCTTATTATTTTAAAAAGAATTTATGATCATTATGGAATAGATCATCTTTATAGTTTAATGGGATCAATTTTACAAACTGGAAGTGATACAACTTTATATGTTGTCTCTTTATATTATGGAAGTATTCATTTAAAGAAGTATAGCTATACATTATGGTTAGGCTTTTTCTTAGATTTTCTTTCATTTGTTTTTATGCTTTGTTTTTATTATTTAGGAATGATTTCGTAAGTTTTTAATATATTGGAATAAAAGGAGTTATGATAATGGAAACGAAACAAATTCTTAAAGATATTGGTAAAAGATGTCAAGGTGATATTTATTTAGGAATTGTTGGACCTGTAAGAAGTGGAAAATCGACTTTTATTAAAAGATTTATGGAAATGGCGGTTATTCCTTATATTGAAGATCCTGATGTAAAGATAAGAACGATCGATGAACTTCCACAATCAGGAAAAGGCAAAATGATTATGACTGTAGAACCTAAGTTTATACCGAATCAAGCCGTCAAGATAGATTTACAAGATGATTTTAAAATCAATGTACGTTTAGTTGATTGTGTAGGATATGTGATTGAAGGGGCAAGTGGTTATCAAGATGACAGTGGGATACGTCTTGTTAAAACACCATGGTATAATGAAAGTATACCTTTTGATCAAGCAGCTAAAATTGGAACAAAAAAGGTTATTCAAGATCATTCAACGATTGGAATCGTTGTTACTAGTGATGGTAGTTTTCTAGATATTGATGAACAAAGTTATCACAGTGCAACAAAAGAAATCATTCAAGAGTTGCAAGATATAGGGAAACCATTTATTGTGATTGTCAATAGTAAAGATCCTTCAAGTTCAAAGTGTCAAAATGTTGTTGAAAGTTATCAAAAAGAATACGATGTACCAATCATTGCTATTGATACAACCAACATGTTAGAAACTCAAATCGTGCATCTTTTACAAGAAGCACTTAATGAATTTGGAATTCATGAAGTGAAAATTGAAGTTCCACGTTATATTGCAATGTTAAATCAAAAACATTGGTTAAAACAAACATTAGATGAAGCACTAAAAAATTCATTAGTAGAAATCAAAAAAATAAAAGATGTCAAACATCTTACAGAAGGTATTGAATCGTATGACTTTGTTAAAAGAGCTTATTTAAAAAGTGTCGATACATCTCATTCTTCAGCGACGATTCGCATTGAAGAAAGAAATGGTTTATATGATGAATTACTAACAAATATTGTTGGTTATGAAGTAGATCGTTCTTCTATTCTTGCCTTGTTACAAGAATTGATGACTATCAAGGATGAATATGATGGTATTTCGAATGCCCTTAGTATGGTAAGACAAACAGGTTATGGTTATGCGATTCCTCGTTTAGAAGAAATAGAATTATCAAAACCAGAAATTATTAAACAAGGTTCTAGATATGGAATGAAGTTAAAAAGTAAAGCAGCAACCACTTATATGATTAAAATTGATATTGAAAGTACATTTGAACCAATTATTGGTTCAAAGCAACAAGCGGAAAGCTTTATTGATTATTTAAATCATAATGGAAATGATAAGGAAGCTATTTTTTCATGTGATGTTTTTGGCAGAAAATTAGGTGATTTAATAGAAGAAGGGATGTATTATAAATTGAATATGATTCCAGAAAATGCAAGTTTAAAAATACATGATATATTGTCAAAAATTGTAAATAAAGGTAAATCAAATGTGATAGCAATTGTTTTATAATTTTTTAAAAAAGTTCTTTAAAAATCTCTTGAAACAACATTTTTTAGATGCTATACTAACCTAGTATTTTTATTATTGCGGGGTGTGAAAATGAATAAGAAAGAATTAGTTGAATCAGTTTCAATAGAACGTAATTTAACAAAAAAAGAAGCAGAACTACTTGTAGATACTGTGTTTAATACGATTACTAGAAGCGTTGTTGAAGGAGATAAGGTACTTATTTCTGGATTTGGTACTTTTAAAGTCAATGATCGTAAAGCTAGAAAAGGAATTTCTCCTAAAACTCAAGAAGAAATGATTATTCCTGCTAGTAAAACAGTGACATTTAAACCTAGTAACAGATTAAAAGATGCTATGAATTAAGCATCTTTTTCATTTTCTGTTCATAATAGAAGTGTAAACTATAAATCGAGGTGAATAAAATGTTTAATTATTACTATTATACAAATTCTTATTATATGTTAGGGAATATACTTGTTCTAGTTGGTGTTGCTTTGATGGCACTTGCACAAATGAAAGTTTCAAGTGCTTATAATAAATATTCAAAGGTTCAAAATAGCAGACATTTAACGGGCTATGATGTGGCGCGAGAAATTCTTGATCAACATGGTTTGTCTTCTGTTCAAATCTTTGAAGTTCAAGGACGTTTAAGCGATCACTATAATCCAAGTAACCAAACATTACATCTATCTCGTGATATTTATCATGGGACAAGTATTGCTTCACTTGCGGTAGCTGCTCACGAATGTGGACATGCACTTCAACATCAAGAAGGTTATAGACCATTGACATTTAGAAATGCTATCGTTCCTGTATGTAACTTTTCTTATAATTTAGGATGGGTTGCTATTATGATTGGTCTTTTTATGGGAAGAACATCTATTGCTTGGATTGGTGTTTTACTTACAAGCTTAATGTTGTTATTTCAAATTGTTACCCTTCCAGTTGAATTTGATGCATCTTCTAGAGCTTTGAGTATTTTAAATGATCGTTATTTAGTTCAAGATGAATATTTTGGAGCTAAAAAAATGTTAACAGCTGCAGCGCTAACCTATGTTGCAGGAATGTTATCGACCCTTCTTTCATTGCTTAGAATTGTCTTAGTTGTTTTAGGAAATGATCGAGGAAGAGACTAAGCCAAAAGGCTTTTTCTTTTTGTTTAAAAAGGTTATAATAAGGTGGCATGGAGGAATAATGTATGAAAGCTTTTTTTAGAAAACATCGTTTTAAAATCGTGTTAACATTTTTAGTTATTGTTTTTGTATATATATGTTTTTACATGCTTTGGGTACATGTTCCTTACACAAAGCATAAAAATGATTTAGTAAGTATACAAGAAGAAATATGTAGTCAATACCATTATGACTATGATGACTATTTTAATGCTTATCAAAATAAGAAAATAAATTATATTGTTAAAGTGAAAAATAAAAAGAAAACAATGTATGTTGTATGTAATAAAAAATTAAAAAAGGTGGATACTTTTGAAGGTAAAACTATTTCTAAAAAAGAAGTGAAGAATGCTTTTGTTCAAAAATATCAAGTAAATCCAACAAAAGTAGAGATAGGATATGAAAATGATCAATTTGTTTATTGTTTAACTTATAAAGGAAAGGATACTTTATTATATGCGTTTTATTCTTTAGATAATGGAGAATTTTTGAAAGCATATAAATTATAAAAAGATATGATTAAATATTTAAAAGATTTAGAATGTATAAATTTAGAAAGATTATTACTTTTAAGAGGGAAAGAACTCTCTTTGACAGATGAAGAATGTCATATATTACTATTGATTGATACTTTTGTTACGTTGCACAAAAAAATGATTACACCTTCATTATTATTAAAATATTCATCACTTACTCCTCATGAAATGGATCATATTTTAGATTCTCTTTTAAAGAAAAAATGGATTTTTAATAAAAATGGAGCGATATGTTTAAATCATTTTGAAGAAAAACTTTTAGAAAATAAAGAAGCTCCAGTAGAAGAAAAAATGAATATGGTTGATATTTTTGAAGAACAATTTGGTAGACCATTAACACCGATGGAATTTGATAGTATTAAAGAGTGGGTTCAAAGCGGTTATAGTGAAGAAATAATTTTAAAAGCTTTAAAAGAAGCTGTTAAAAGTCAAGTTTTAACTTTAAGATATATTGAAGGTATTTTAATTAATTGGGCTCAAAATGGAGTTAAAGAAAGATATATTGATGAAAAACCACAAGAAAGAAAAGTAAAAGAAAGTCATTATCATTGGTGGGAAGATGAATAAAGAAAAAACAAACAAAGTATTAGATTACTTTGAAGAACTCTTTCCTGATGCTCATTGTGAACTCAATCATCAAAATGTCTTTGAACTTTTAGTAGCCGTCATGCTTTCAGCACAAACAACTGATAAAAAAGTCAATCAAGTGACAGCTTCACTTTTTAAAAAGTATCCTACTGTTGAATCTTTTGCTTTAGCATCTTTAGAAGATTTACAAGATGATATTAAAATTATTGGGCTCTATAGAAATAAAGCTAAAAATTTAAAGAAAATGGCACAGGTTTTGCTTGAAGAATACAATGGTGAAGTGCCAAAAACAAGAAAAGAGTTAGAAAGTTTACCAGGAGTAGGGAGAAAAACAACGAATGTTGTTTTATCTGTTGGTTTTGATGAACCTGCATTTGCTGTAGATACACATGTTGAACGGATTTCTAAAAGATTAGGCTTTGCTAAAAAAGATGATACAGTAAATGATGTTGAAAGAAAGGTTTGTCGTTCTATTCCTAGAGATAGATGGAATAAAGCACATCATCAGTTCATATTCTTTGGTAGATATTTTTGTAAAGCACAAAATCCAAATTGTAAAGAATGTCATTTATATGATATGTGTAAAGATAAAATAAAAGAAGTGAGAAAATAAGCATGGATCAAAATATTCAAAAAATATTAGAAATAAAAAATAAAAAAATGCAAAAAGCATTTAATCAAAATCATATTGAATTACTTTTTTTAGATAACAAACAAGAATTATTAAATTATTTAGATTCTTTACTTAAAGATGATCAAACAGTAGGTGTTGGTGGTTCAATGACTTTATTTGAAACAGGAGTTATTAATTATTTAAGAAATAAACCTGTTCGTTTTTTAGATCGTTATCAAGAAGGTCTTTCTAGAGATGAAATTGAAGATGTTTTTCATCAATCATTACTCGCTGATGTTTATTTAACAAGTTCAAATGCAATCGATAGAAATGGAAATCTTTATAATATTGATGGAAATGGGAATCGAGTAGCAGCAATGATTTATGGTCCTAAAAAAGTGATTGTGATTGTTGGCATGATTAAGATTTTTGATGATGAAGATTCAGCTATTCAACATATTAAAAACATATCATGTCCAGCCAATGCATTACGTTTACATAAGAACACACCATGTGTTCAAGTTGGAAAATGCGTAGATTGTCAAAGTGACGATCGTATATGTAGTGCTTATGTGAAGATTGCAAGGCAACCGTTAAGTAGAATGACGGTGCTTGTTATAAATGAAGAATTAGGATATTAGGGGGTAATACTATGTTTGAAAAAGTAAATATTCAAGATTTAAAGTTTAATCCTTTTGATGAAATTAGTAATCATTGGGTACTTATTTCAGCTAAAAAAGATGGAGTTGTTAATACAATGACAGCAAGTTGGGGACAACTTGGACATTTATGGGGTAAAAATGTAATGACTGTTTATATTCGACCTCAAAGATATACGAAAGAATTTGTAGATGCCGGAGATTATTTTACTGTTACTCTATTTGATGGTTATAAAAAGGAATTAGGTGTTTTAGGTTCTAAATCTGGTAGAGATGGCGATAAAATTGCTGAAGTTTCTTTTGATATAGAAGAAGTAGAAAATCAACCAACTTTTAAACAAGGTAAAATGGTTTTTGTATGTAAGAAAATTTATAGTGATATGATTGATCCTAAACAATTTATTGATTCATCTTTAGATGAAAGATGGTATCCACAAAAAGATTATCATCAAAGATATATTGGTGAAATTATTGCTGTTTATGAAAATAAATAAAAGTTAAAAGAGGTTCGAATGAACCTCTTTTATGCGTCTGAACGTTCAAATTTATTTTTCATTGAAAGACTTAATTCGTTTAAAACAAGTGAAATTGTTTTATTTGTTTCTTCTTTTAACATATCAGCTATTTCTTGATTGGCTTGATGTTTAAGTTGAAGTTGTTTGTTTAAATCGTTTTCTTTTTGTAAAAGTTCATCATAGATGTTTATTAAGTGATGCCCTTTAGCCATAACATTTTTTTGATAACGTTCGATATGAATAGATGATTTCTTATAGGAAGCATCTGCCATAGCAGCAATTAAACGACTTGACCAATAGAAATTATCTGTAGAGACAGTTTCTGTTGTATTAGATAAATAATCTGGTGTTTGTGTAATATTTCCATAGAAAGGAACTATAGTATTAAATACGTTAGATGCATAAGCAATCCATTCTATTGCTTGATAGGCTGGTGATACATGATTTCTAAGTTGGATAATAGATAAGAAATCATTTCTATTGATACCAATAGGACGATACATTCCTTTTTTTGATAAATCTCCATATGTTTTATAAGGGTCAAAATCAGTTCCTTGGAAATGTAAAGATAAAACATATTTAACATCTTCTACTGTAATTTTCTTTTCTGGTACTTGTGACCATGGAATATCATCATCAAATGGTTGATGATTAAATGTATGTGGATTAAAATATCTTTCAATATCATAAGTACGTGGTGTATTGTAAATATGATCAGAATCATCATGACTTCCAAATGTGTCACGAGCATTAAATTTAGAATTTAAAGAAAGATCTAGATGATATTTTTCTATGAATTCTTTCATATCTGAAGAACACATATGATTTTTCTTGGAAGTAAGTGCATCTTCTAAATCAAAATTATCAATACCAAATTGATTAGGCATAGCTACATAGTGATCATCTGGAACTTTTTTAGCTATCCAATGATGTCCACCAATTGTTTCTAACCACCATATTTCATTTTGATCTTGAAAAGCAATTCCATTCATTTCATAGGTACCATATTTCTCTAATAGTTGACCTAATCTTTCAACACCTTCACGGGCACTATGAATATAAGGTAAAACAATATAAACAATATCTTCTTCTCCAATTCCACCAGGAATATTGTTTTCTTGATCATATTCTACTAATGGATCAGCCCCTAATACTCTTGGATTTGAGGTAATTGTTTCTGTTGCTGTCATCGCAATATTTTCTTCATTAATACCGCTGGCAGCCCAAATTCCTTTTCCTTTAACCGCATTAGGCATTGCTGTATAAGACATAGGATGATCTGGTAAATCAATTTCTAAATGTGAAATAACTGTTTTATATTTTCTTTTTTGTTCTTTTGAAGAAATGACAATAAATTTTTTAGGTGTAAAACCATTAGCTCCAGAATCATCATTTCTAGCAATCATTGTAGAACCATCATAGGATGCATTTTTTCCTACTAATAATGTTGTACAAGACATAAAATTCCCCCTTTATGTTTTTATATTATAATACAAAAAAAGGGAAATGCATCCCTTATGATTGATATTTAATGGTAAATTGACTTCTACCATTTCTTTTAGAATGATAAAGAGCCTCATCAGCTTCTTTAAAAGCTTCATCAAAAGTTAATGATGTATTAAATGCATAAATACCCATACTCATAGAAAAACGAAGACGATTATGAGATAAAGTAATTTCATCTAAATGATTCATTAATTCTTTACATAAATAATTTAAATCATTTTGAATATTTTTCACAAAGATAACAAATTCATCTCCACCCATTCTAATTACAATATCATCTTGATTTGTATAAAACAATAAATACTTAGCTAGTGAAATTAATAATTCATTTCCTGATAAATGACCATAAGTATCATTAACTTCTTTAAAATGATCAATATCTAAAACAATTAAAGCATTTTTTTGACCAGGATGATGCTTAATATATTCATTAACAATATATTTTCCAGCTTCTAAATTATATAAATGAGTAAGAGAATCTCTTTGAGCTCTTTGTTTTAAAGTATTTTGTTCATGCCAACGATGAGTAATATCTGAAGCTGTTGCTAGTATGATTTCAGGTTCATCATTTGAATTATAAATAGTAGTAGCATCTAATGATTTAACATAATAATCTTTTGAATTTCTTTGATGTTCTCTAAAAATAATTGGTCCTTTACTTTTTTGAGTAAATAAATCAACTATTTTTTGTTTATCTTCTTCAAAGACAGTAGACTTTGAAGAAGTAACATAATCTAAATAATGATCATAAACTCTTTTTTTAGATTGATCTAAAATATCAATAATCATACGATCTTCATGAATATGATATTCTAATATAGAAATAGAATTATCTTTTAATGCCATTTGATATTTTTCTTTTTCAATTAATGAATTTAATTCTCTATTTTTAATAGGCGTAATATCACTTATGCAACTTTGAACAAGCACATCTTTTTGTAAATTAAAAATAAATTGTCCTTGATCATAGACCCATAAATAACTATGATCTTTTCTTCTAATACGATACTCTAATTGATGTCTTTCAAGAGAAGAGACGTCTTTTGAAAGTGTTTCAATGACATGATAAACATCATTTTTATGAATACAATTAATCCACTGATTTTGTACATCGTTTAAAAATTCTTCTTTACTATGATATAAAAGTAGATTTAATAAATGGTCATTTACATCGATAATTGTTAGATTTTTATCTAATTTAAAAGAACATATAGGTAATGAAAAAGATTCTTCTTTTTCATGAGATATGTTATTTCCTATAGAAGTATGAAGAAGTTCTATTTGATTATTTTTAAGTACAATACTATAAAAATATTGAGTTGTTGCTTGATATTCTTCCATATGAAGAATAAAACTACCTTCAATTACACATACTGAATCATTTTGATAAATAATATTTGTATTAAATTCATCAATAAAGAATGTAAATTGATTAGATTTGTATTGCTTTAAATGATTAATAATATCATCATATGTTAATACACCTTCTGTATTTAAACCCATGGCTTTGATATTTTTAGATAAATAGGGTAGTAATTGTTCAATATCTTGATTATTAAAAATCATTTCTAGAATATTTTTTGTATATGTTTCATAATTTTCAATAGCCATTTTCTTTTTCCTCGCTATCTTATTATAACATTATCTAAAATAAAAACCATTCATTTAAACAAATGAATGGTTTTTCGTTAAGATACTGTAAAATGAATGGTTTTTTCAACAGATGCTGAACCATTAGATTCTAAGAATTTAATAGAATATGAACGTCCATGACTTAAATTAGAAAATGTAGCGCTATGATGGTTAACAGATGAAAGTACATTTCCATTTTGATCATATAAAGCAATTGTCACACTATGACCTTGACCTTGAACTGAAATGGTTGCTTGAATAGAGGTTGATGAAATGGTTGCCCCATCATTTATTTGACCACTATCACAAGAAAGTGATGCATTTACTGTTGATAAATTAATAGATAAATCTTTTTCTATTTGATTAGATGTACGTTCTGGTGCTCTTTCATAACTATAGAAACCAATTACTTTTACATTTTGATTGACTGTATAGTTCAGTGTTCCACTTGAAGTAGAGAAGTTTTCTCGATGAAGTTCTTGACCATTTTGATCTTGAACGACAACTGTATAAACAACTTTACCAAATGTTTTCGTTGAATCATTAGCATTTTCATCAGTAACGGCGTTTTCAGGATTATATGGAGCAAAGTTAAAGGTAATACTTTGACCACTTAAACTTACATCAAATGAAGAAAGTCCAGCTAAATTAAAGACATCACTATCAACGCTTTGAGTAGGGGCAGTTCCTTTTTTAAACCAAGCTTGAATAATCATATCTTCGCTCATTCCTTCACTTGGTGAAACATATGGATAAATACCTTTGACCATCGCTGCTTGTTCAACATCATCTGGTTGATCAGGATAAGATTTTTGACTTCCTTTACTTTGTAAATGATTTAAAAGTGTTTGAACAACTTTACCAGGATAAGCTTTATATTGACTCGTTGTTTTACCTTTATCAATACCTTCTTTACCAAATCCCATCCATACAGAACAGATATAGTCAGATGTATAAGCTGACATCCATAAATCACGGCTTTTACCTGCCATTCCATTTTTAGCCGTACTAGACCAGTTAGAAGTACCTGTTTTAGCACCTACATTTTCAATACCACTGACATACGCATAATTACCACTACCATTTTTTGTATAATCAAGCATGACTTGTCTTACCATAAAAGCACTTGCTTTTGAATAAGCACTTTGTTTTGCATTATTTTGGATTTCTTCATCGATATTAAAGGTTTCTCCAGTTTGTACAACCTCTACATAATTGATTGTATGACTTTCTGTGTAAAGACCATTATTAGAAATAGTAGCGTAAGCTCCTGCCATTTCAAGTGGGGAAATACCATAAGACCAACCACCAATGGCACTTGCTAGACCAATATTTTCTTTATTCATTGAAATACCAATAGATTCCATCGCTTCTTGGATTTTATCACTACCAATTTTTTGTTGAACTTCATCAAATGTTTTAATAGCTGGTATATTCCATGAATTTTCAAGAGCGTTTTCAACTGTTACTAAGCCATGGAACTGACGATCCCAGTTTTTAAATTTACCATTATAGTAATCATCATCATTAATTGAATGTCCTGTAGACCAATCAAGATTTTCAAAAGCAAGTCCATAATCCAAGAACGGTTTAACAGATGAACCAGGTTGTTGTTTTTGTGTAGCATAATTATAATTACCAAAGTTATAATTACGTCCACCAATGACAGCGACAATACGACCATCTTGGCTTGATTGAACAGCACCACCCATACGCATATCTTCATCACTATAATCATATTTTTCACCATTACCAATAGCAGCAGCAAGTGCTTGGGTTTCACTATTACAATATGTATAGATATTCATTTGTGTTTTTAAAGGATCTAATCCTGTTCTTTTCTTTACTTCATCTGTTACGATATCTACATAAGCTGCATTAACGGAACTGTTTGTAATTTTAGATGAGCATAACATGTTTTCAACCTTCACATTTTTGGCGTCATCACATTCTTTTTGAGTGATATAACCATGCTTCACCATAAGATTTAAAATTGTATTACGTCTTTCCGTAGCGTTATTTAAACAATAATAAGGATCATAGTTGTATGGTGAATTTAAACTTCCTGCAAGCATAGCTGCTTCTGGTAGAGTCAATTCACTAACATCTTTATCAAAATAATAACGAGAAGCAGAAGAAATACCAATTGAACGTGTACTTCTACCAAAATAGATCTTATTTAAATAAAGTGTTAAAATTTCCTCTTTGCTTAAAGCTTTATCCGCTTGGATAGCAAGAATAATTTCACTAAACTTTCTCGTATATGTTTTTTCAGCATTAGGGAAGTAAGTTTTTTTAATCAATTGTTGGGTGATTGTAGAACCTCCACCTCTAATACCTCCGGCTACTAAATTAGACATAGCTGCTTTAGCAATACGTGGTAAGTCAAAACCATTATGTTCAAAGAAACGAGAATCTTCAGCAGCAACAACAGCATCAACAAGAACTTGTGGAAGATCTTCATAGGTGATATTTTCTCTTGTTCCATTTTCTTCACTACCATAAGTATAAAGAACTTGTCCTTGATCATCGTACATCACACTTGCACCGGATGATAAAAGTTTCTTTGCATCAAAGGTTTCTGTATCTTTATAGACACCATAGGCTAGAACACTCACACCACCAATTAAAGCAACTAAGATACATATAGTAAGAGCGATAAATACTTTCTTTTTATTTATTTTCTTTTGAGTTTTATTTTTTTTCGAAGACATAAGATACCTCCATATTTTTCTTATACAAGTATACCTTATTTTGTATATTAAAAGCAAATTTTAGCCAAAAATAAAAGCCAACATTGTTGACTTTTATTGATTCGTATTTGGATTTGGTTGACTACTTTCACCACTTGAGCTACTACTATTACCACCAGAAGAACCACCGCTTGTATTACCTCCAGTAGTACCACTAGAAGTACCACTATTATCTGTTGAGGTTCCATTATTAGAAGAACCATTATTTTCAGTATTTGTATTTGAATTGTTGTTTTGATTGTTTGAATTGTTATTAGTTTCAGAAGATTGATTTTCATTTGTATTGGTTTGATTTTCTTCTGTTTGTGTTTCTTCAGTTGTTTCTTCGCTTATTGCAGCATGTCCTTCATGCTTAGTTCCTTTTTTATAATAATCATCTCCATCTTTTACAACAGTAGAAGGTTGTGAAGGATATGATTTATCTCCTTTTTTACTTTGTAGATGCTTTAATAAAGTTTGTACTACTTTACCAGGATAAGCTTTATAACGACTGGTTGTTTTTCCTTTTTCAATACCTTCTTGACCAAATCCCATCCATACAGAACAAATATAATTAGAATTATAAGCAGTCATCCATAAATCACGACTCTTACCAGCCATGCCTTTTTTAGCACTGCTGCCCCAGTTAGAAGTACCTGTTTTAGCACCGACATTAGAAAGACCAGATAAGTATGCATAGTTACCACTACCATTTTTAGTATAATCTAACATCACTTGTCTTACCATATAAGCACTAGCTTTGGAATAGTCACTTTGTTTAGCATTGTTTTGAATTTCTTTATCAATCTCATATCTTTCACCAGTTTGAACAACTTCAATATAATTGATTGTATGACTTTCAGTATATAAGCCATTATTAGAAATCGTTGCATAGGCACTTGCCATTTCAACTGGAGAAATTCCTTTATTCCATCCACCAATAGCATAAGATAAATTGGTTACATTACTTTCACTGGACATATCAATACCAATTGATTCCATTGCGGAAGTAACGCCTGATTTACCGATTTCTTTAGTCACTTCTTCATAAGTTTTAATGGCTGGGATATTCCAAGAATTTTCTAGAGCACTTGTAAGTGTAACAGTTCCATGGAATTTTCTATCCCAGTTTTTAGGAGTAAATTTACCTTTAGAATAAGGTGTATCCTCTAATGTTTTACCAGTACACCAATCTAAGTTTTCAAAAGCTAAACCATAATCTAAAAACGGTTTTACAGAAGAACCGGGTTGTTGCTTACTTGTTGCATAGCTGTAATTTCCAAAGTTATAATTACGACCACCAATAACAGCGACGATACGACCATCTTGACTTGATTGAACAGATCCACCCATACGCATATCTTCATCACTATAACTATATTTTTCACCATTACCTAAAGCACTCGCAAGTGTTTGAGTATCAACATCACAATAAGTATAGATATTCATTTGGGTTTTTAAAGGATCAAGTTTTGTTCTTTTTTTAACTTCAGCTGTTACCATATCAACATAAGCAGCAAGTGTGTTATTATTGGTTGTAGGTGAAGCACAAAGTGTATTTTCAATCTTTGTATTAACTGCTTCGTCATATTCACTTTGAGTAATATAACCATGTTTAACCATGAGTTTTAAAATAGTATTACGTCTTTTTGTAGCGTTATTTAAACAATAATAAGGATCATAGTTATAAGGTGAATTTAAGCTACCTGCAAGCATGGCTGCTTCTGGAAGTGTTAATTCACTTACATCCTTATTAAAATAATATTTTGTAGCAGCAGCAATCCCAATTGAGCTTGTACTTCTACCAAAATAAATCTTATTTAAATAAAGAGTTAAGATTTCTTCTTTACTTAAAGCTTTATCTGCTTGAATAGCAAGAATAATTTCACTAAATTTACGTGAGTAAGTTCTTTGAGCATCAGGGAAATAAGTCTTTTTAATCAACTGTTGAGTAATGGTAGAACCACCACCTGTAATATCTCCCGCTTTTAAGTTAGATAATGCCGCTTTAACAATACGTGGTAAATCAAAACCATTATGTTCAAAGAAACGAGAATCTTCAGCAGCTACAATGGCATCTACTAAAACTTGTGGTAAGTCATCATAGGTCACATTTTTTCGTGTACCGTTTTCTTGACTACCATAAGTGTACATAATATCACCATTACTGTCATACATGACACTTGCTCCAGAGGATAACAGTTTTTTAGAATCAAAAGTAGCTGTATCCTTATATACACTATAACCAAATATACATGCAAAAACTAAGATTAAACAAAGAATAAGCATTGTTACTACTTGAATGATTTTTTTTGAATTTAATTTTTTTGTTTGTCTTTTCATTTAAATACCTCACAATAATATTGATCAATAATTTCTAAATAATGAAGACGAGGAAGAAATCCTTGCCTTATCAAATGACCTTTTTCTTTTATTGTTTCATAACGAAGGGATTTACGATCGTTTTTTCTATATGCTTCTACCATAAAAGAAGCATCTAAGAGATAAACTTCATTCACTTTTGTAAAGGCGATAATTAAAAAAGCAATTCCTCCATGATGAATGACTTTATCGAGATGATTAATTTGATGTAAAGAAATGTTCGTAAAGGGAAAAGATAATGTTTTTGTTTCTTTTGCTTCAAAATCAATATATTTTCCTTTATAAATACCATTATAATCTGTTGTTGAAGGGGTTCTAAAATAAGCTTCTACTATTTTTGCTGAACTTCTTTCTGGATAAGAAACCTTGACAATTTGAATAGGGGTAGGTTTTTTATGAATAACTGCAATATCATGTGATAAATAATATTCATTTGTTAAGTTAATATCTTCTTCTAAGTTCATTCCACGGTGAGCAGTATTATGTTTACCTTCAATCATAGATGTATAATGATTATTTTTTTTCTTATTTGGATAATTAACCATAGAAACTCCTTTTTATTTGCATATATATGGGTATTATAACACATATTTTTTTTGTGATAACAACTCTTTGATAAGAAATCATATTTTATCTTGAAAAAAGGAAATAAATTGGTACAATGAGGTAAAGGAGTTGAAAAGCATGGAATATAAAGTCGTATTAAGTCCAAAAAAAATTGTCAGTAAAGAATTTAAAGTTGATTTTAAAGGGTACAATGCGGATGAGGTTGATCACTTCTTGGATCAAGTTGTAAAAGATTATGAAGCTTTTGCTGGACTATTGAATAATTCTTATGATAGAATAGAACAGCTTGAAAGACGTCTTGCTGATCAAAAAGCTATGATAGCTCGATTAGAAAGAGAAAAAGCTTTACAAGATGATAACTTAAGAGCATTAGAAGATAATGTTTCTTCCAATGTAGATATCTTAAAAAGATTATCATTATTAGAAAAAGCAGTATTTCAAAATAAATAACAAATGACAGATAATCGCTGCTTCATTGAAGTAGAGGAAAGTCCAGGCTGCCACAATCTGCGATGATTGTAGTGTTTGTGCCTCACGAATCAATAAGTGAGGGTAGTGTAAACTAACGACAGAAGGAAAACCTAAGGGCAACTATGGTAGAACTTCATAAATGGCTCCACAGAGACAATTCCATAGGAAACTATGGCTGAAAAGAGGAAAGCTCCGCAAGGCAGAAACCCAAATTTGGTAGGGGAACCTTTAAAACGAAATTGAACGGGATAGAGGACGTGTAAACGTAGATAAATGATTATCTAATACAGAACTTGGCTTATTATCATTTGTTTTAAATTGGCATGGAAACATGTCTTTTTTTAATAGAACCGAGGGGAAAATATGCAAAGAAAAACACTTCATAAACAATATAAAAAACTAGGTATATCAGCAGTTAGAAGAATTGGCTTTAGCTTTTTTGCGGTTATTTTAATAGGGTCAATTTTATTAAGTTTACCAATGAGTCATAGTGTTCATTCAACAAGTAGTTATTTAGATCATCTATTTGTTGCAACTTCAGCAACCTGTGTAACAGGCTTAGTGACTCATGTAACAGCTAGTGAATATACGCTTTTTGGACAAATAGTCATTATTTTATTGATTCAAATAGGTGGGTTAGGATTTTTAACACTGATGTCGATGTTCTTTGTTCTTTTAAAAAGAAAACTAACCTACGCTAATAAGATTGTCATGCAGGAAGCTTTAAATAGAAATTCATTAAATGAAACAGGTATTTATATTAAAAGAGTTATTAAATATACAGTTTGTTTTGAACTTATTGGAGCAATTTGTCTTGCTTTTGTTTTTATTCCACAATTTGGAATCCTTAAAGGAATTTATTATAGTTTATTTCATGCAATTTCAGCATTTTGTAATGCTGGATTTGATATTTTAGGAAATAATTCAATGGTTCCTTATGTAGGCAATGTTTGGATCAATTTAGTTATTTGTGGTTTGATTATTGCTGGTGGTTTAGGTTTTGTTGTGTGGATCGATTTACGTTTATCTTTGATTCATTATAGAGAACATTTTAAGTATTTTAAAATGAAAAGGTATTTAGAATCTTTATCTTTACATACAAAGATTGCATTGATTTCTACATTTGTTTTAATTTTTGGAGGAATGACCGTTATTTTCATATTAGAATTTCAAAATCCGCTAACATTAAAATCTTTACCATTTTCACAAAAGATACTCGCAAGTTTTTTTCAATCAGTAACACTTAGAACAGCTGG
Organism: Faecalibacillus sp. MSK20_93; assembly: GCF_020589945.1. Lineage (NCBI taxonomy): Bacteria > Bacillati > Bacillota > Erysipelotrichia > Erysipelotrichales > Coprobacillaceae > Faecalibacillus > Faecalibacillus sp. MSK20_93. The sequence goes on from NZ_JAJDKA010000013.1 coordinate 40,688, forward strand.
ATTTGCGACAGTAGATATGGCTTCTTTACATCAAGCAACGAAGTTTTTTATGTCTATTATTATGTTTATCGGTGGTTCTCCTGCAGGAACTGCTGGTGGTGTTAAAACGGTAACTTTTGTTATTGGATTGTTATACGTCCGTGCATTAATGCGTGGTGATGAAAATATTCATGTTTTTAAAAGAACAATTGATGATCAAATTGTTAAAAGAGCATTAACAATTATGTTGATTAGTTTTGCGATTGCTTTAACAGGTTTATTTATTTTATCAATAAGTGAGCAGGCAGATTTTATTGATCTACTTTTTGAAGTTTTTTCTGCTTTTGCGACAGTAGGATTAACAGCGGGTATTACACCAACACTGACATTTGTTGGAAAAATTGTTATAATTATTTTGATGTATATAGGACGTATTGGTCCTATTACTATGGTTTTGATTTTTGTAAGAAAATATAACGCTAAGAAAGGAAAAGATGTGAACTATATAAAAGAACATATCTTAATAGGATAATGAGATGGAAAAACAATTTGTTGTATTAGGGCTTGGAATTTTTGGCTCTACACTTGTTAAGACACTTTCTCAATATGGTAGAGAAGTCATTGCAATTGATAAAAATCCTGAAAATGTACAAAGAGTGGCTGATTTTGCGACAAAAGCAGTTATTGGTGATGTCACAGATTTTCAATTTTTATCAGATTTAGGATTAGATGATATGGATGTAGGAATTGTTGCTATTGGAGATCGATTAGAAGATAGTATTTTAGCTACAATGAATCTAAAAGAACTGGGAGTACCTTATGTTATTGTTAAAGCTAAAAACAAACGTTTTAAAGTTGTTTTAGAAAAAATAGGTGCTGATTATGTTGTCCGTCCTGAAAAAGAAATGGGAGAAAAAGTAGCAAGAACATTACTTCGAAAAAATATTAAAGATTTAATTGAATTAGATGAAGAAAATTGTATTGTTGAAATGAAAGTACCTCAAGCATGGGTAGGAAAAACATTATCACAACTAGATTTAAGAAAACTTTATAGTATCAATGTTTTAGGTAAACGAAATCCTCATACACATAAGTTAGAAGTTCCTGTAGATCCTAATTTAGAAATAGAATTAAATGATACTTTCCTTGTTTTAGCACAAACTGATGAAATAGAAAAATATGATTATTTATTATAGAGGTTTATTATGAAAAACGAAGAAACTTTATTTTTGTTTGCTAAAGCAATCAAAAGCTTAATAAAAAAACAGCCTTTAGATAAAATTACTGTAACAGATATTGTTTCAACAGCAGGAAAAACCAGACAAACATTTTATCGACATTTTCAAGATAAATATGATTTAGTTAATTGGTATTTTGAAAAATTAGTTTTAAAATCATTTGAAGAAATGAATCAAGGTGGTTCGTTACAAGAAGCACTTAATTTAAAGTTTGCTTTTATTGAACAAGAACATGCTTTCTTTAAAGAAGCTTTTAAATCAAATGATTATAATAATTTAATTCATTATGATTTTTGCTGTATCTATGATTTTTATAAAAATTATATTTATAAAAATACAGGAAAGACATTATCTTCAGATATAGATTTTTTATTAAATATGTATTGTCGAGGTTCTGTAGATATGACAGTAGAATGGGTCTTAAATGATATACCTATCAAAAAAGAAGAAATAGTTAGCTATTTAATAGAAGCTATTCCTGATAAACTAAAAGAATATATGAAATAATTGGTCATACTGACCAATTATTTTTTTTGGACAATCTGTCCAATATAAAAACCTCCTTCATATAACATGATAATGGAGAAGATTAGAAAAGAGAAATGATGGTGACATTTTCACTGAATTTTATCGTGACAAAATCGCTGGGTCTTAACATTTTTTATAAAAGGGATTGTATTTTAAAAAAAATAATGTATAATGTTGGCAATTTGGGAATTTTTAGGAGGATGGTTATGAAAGAAAATAGTGGAAAGCAGTTAGCTAAGAAAATGTTGATTGCATTAGTATGTGGTTTAATTGCTGGATTTAGTTGTATTTTATTGAGAGAACACTTAAATTCAAGTGGTCAAGGAGACTTGTGGCAAACGATTAATAATATCTTTTTCCAAGATATTACAGCAGAAGGTGCTACAAGTGCTATCGGAATTTTCTATATTATAGGTCAATTATTTGTTAATGCATTACAGTTAATTATAGTACCAATGGTTTTTGTTTCTATTACACTTACTATTTGTACAATTACTGATACTAAGAAATTAGGTAGAATTTCTTCTAAAACAATTTTAACTTTCTTTACGACAACAATATGTGCTTTGATTTTTGCTGGTATTGTAAGTACAATTATCTATCATTTAGGGTTATTTAATTCAGTAGACGCAGGAAAGATTACTGTTCAACAAGGAACAACAGGATCTAATCCATTAAATATTATTGTATCAATTATTCCAAACAATTTTGTAAGTGCCTTTACAACAAATGGGAATGTCCTAGCAATTGTATTTTTAGCAGTAGTTACTGGACTTGCTATGAATACCATTGAAGAACAAACAAAAACATTAAAAAAAGTATTTGAAGAAGTTTCAAAAGTTATTAGTTTATTTCTAACGTTTGTAATTAATAAATTTGCACCATATGCAATCTTCTGTTTACTTACAAGAACATTTGCTATTTATGGAATTGATTCATTAAAACCGGCTTTAGCTTATGTAGTAACAGTTACTATTGCTTTATTTGCTTATTTATTTATCGCTTATCCAATTTATTTAATGACAATGGCTAGGGTTAATCCTAAACCATTTATGAAAAAAGCTGTTAAAGTTGCTTTATTTGGATTTTCAACATCTTCATCTGCAGCAACACTACCATTAAATAGAAAAACAACAGTAGAAGAATTAGGGGTACATGATCAAATTGCTTCGTTTGTTTTACCTCTAGGTATGACAGTTAACATGGATGGAACAGCAATTATGCAAGTTATTGCAGCCATGTTTGTAGCTGTTAGTTCAGGTTATAAAGTAACTTTTATGTCAATGGCTATTATTGCTATTTTAGCTTTAATTGCTTCTATTGGAACACCTGCTGCACCTGGTGCAGGAGCTGTTATCCTCTTTACAATTTTAACAGGTATGGGTTATACAAATGATGCCGCTTTACTTGCTTATTCATTGATTCTTGCAATCAATAGACCAATTGAAATGCTTGTAACTTCCCTCAATGTTACAGGAGATGCAGCAACCTCTGTAATCGTTGCTAAAAAAGAAAAAATGCTTGATGAAGAAATTTATCATAGCTAAAAAATTATATAGTTAAGATGAAACTGCAGATAGTATGCAGTTTCTTTTTTGGGACTATCCGACCATTGAAAGAAGGAAAAGAGAAAGATAAAATAATAAAAAAGAAATATTTGTGAATTAAATGTGAAACAAATATGAGACGAATTATCTTTAAACATATGATGCAATTAAATCAAGAAAGCTCCTTACATCAATATTAAAAAAAGAGATAAAAAGCGATGATGACTAACTATAAAACACTCATGTAAGGAGGTAAAAAAATGAGTCAAATAAGAAATGCAAGTGATACAACCTGTAAACAGTTATTAAGAGACGGGGAATGTTTTGCAGATCTATGCAATGCTCTCTATTTTCATGGTAGATAGGTCATCAAACCAGAAAATCTGATATCACAGGAAAATGATGTCTCAACATTGATAGGTAAAGAACCCTTACCAATGGAAACAAAAGATACCGAGATATCGTCAGAAAAGCAAGTATCAATGGGGATTATATGATCATTGGTGTAGAGCATCAAAGTAGTTTAGATAAAAATATGATTATTCGTATACTCAACTATGATGCACAGCTTTATATCAATCAGGTAGAAAGAGGAAAAGAAGTGGTAGAGCTTAGTCAAAGCATGCTTGAAGGAGACTATGAAAAGTTAGGGACAAACCGTATGATCAGTGTAGAAAATTATAAGATGGCATCCATCTTGACACATACGGACATTAAAGAAGAAGACTTACCAGAAGGAAATGAAATCAACATGTGTAAGGCAATGGATCAATTATTTCAAAGATTCGAAAATTAAGGAATTGAAAAAGGTCGACAAGAAGAAAAACGAAATACTTTAAAAGAACAACTTAAAGTAAAACTAGGAACTATATCAAGTCCTTTAGAAGAAAGACTTACAACAACATCGCTAGAAAAATTAAATGTTCTTACATTAAATATTTTTAACATCAATAGTGAAGAAGATGTTTTAAAAATCATTCATTAATGAAAATAGGTTATAACGAATCAAATCGCTATAACCTATTTATTATTATAATTTTAATAGGATTATTTCTACATAAACTTAACAAAAGACAGTTTGATGTGTATAATGACACGGGGTAAAAAAGGGGGATTTTATGTTTAAAGATTATATAAGAGACTTGAAAAATGAGTTTAAAGGTTATAACATGCAAACTCTTTTACAAGATATCTTAGCAGGTTTAACAGTAGCTGCTGTTGCTTTACCACTTGCCTTAGCGTTTGGTGTAAGTAGTGGGGCTGATGCAGGTGCTGGGTTAATTACTGCGATTATTGCTGGTTTAGTGATTGGTGTTTTATCGGGAGCAAGTTACCAAATCTCTGGACCAACAGGTGCTATGTCAGCTATTTTAATTGGACTTTCAACAACATATGGTTTACAAGGTGTCTTCATCGCAAGCTTTTTATCTGGATGTATGTTGATTATTGCTTCATTATTTAAGTTTGGAAAAATTGTTTCTTTTATTCCAACTAGTGTTATTACTGGTTTTACAAGTGGAATTGCAATCATTATTGCCTTAGGGCAAATTGATAATTTCTTTGGGACAACATCTGTTGGTTCAAGTGCTTTAGAAAAACTGTTTTCATATTTAAAATTAGGTTTTCCAGTATCATTACCAACTGTTTTCTTTGGAATTTTAGTTGTTGTGATTATGCTTATTTGGCCTAAAAAATGGGGAGAATATTGTCCTTCATCATTAGCAGGGATTATTATTGCTTTAATTTGTCAATTATGTTTAAATTTACCGGTTCATGAAGTAGGGACTATTCCAAGTACTTTGTTTCCAGAAGCAAGATTATCCTTTTCTTCATTACATTTAAGTACAATTACACAATTGATGCTACCTGCTTTAAGTATTGCTGCACTTGGAATGATTGAATCACTTTTATGTGGAGCAAGTGCTGGTAAAATGAAAAATGAAAAATTAAATGCTGATCGTGAATTAATGGCACAGGGTATTGGAAATATGTTGATTCCATTATTTGGTGGCGTTCCTGCAACAGCTGCGATTGCTAGGACATCTGTAGCTATTAAAGCAGGTGGAAAAACAAGATTAGTCAGTGTATTCCATTCAATTGTTATTTTGATTTCGATGTTTTTACTTGGTTCACTTATGTCACGTATACCTTTATCTGCACTTGCTGGTGTTTTAATGGTTACTGCTTGGCGTATGAACGATTGGCAAGAAATTAAAACATTATTTCATAATAGAGTTAAAACAAATATTTCACAATATTTAATTACAATGTGTGCGACTGTTGTTTTTGATTTAACTGTTGCGATTGTTATTGGAGTCATGGTTTCAATTATCTTATTTGTTTTAAATAATTCTCATTTACATATAGAAGTACGTGATATTGATAAAGATCGTGTAGGAAAAGATTTAAAACATCATCATAAAAAAACAAGAATTATGTATTTAAGTGGACCTATTTTCTTTGGAACACAAGAACAAATGACACATGTTTTAGATGAATTAGATGATTCATTAGAAGCTATTGTTTTTTCAATGAGAGGTGTTCCTTCTATTGATGATTCAGGGATTCATGAATTCTTTGATATCGTTGATCGTTTAAAAGCACAAAACTGTATCATTAAATTCAGTGGTGTTCAAGAAGAAGTGATGATTCAATTTAAACGTAATCATTTTGATGAATATGTTGGTAAAGAAAGTTTCTGTTGGGATGCTATTATGGCTTTAGAAGCTTTGGATCAAGAATTAATTTCTGCTTAAAACAATTGACAAAGATAAAGATATTTATTAATATAGACATGCAAATTGAATATTGCTTAGGTAAGCTATAGATTTCTCTATTTCTGATCATAAATAGACATCTATAGCTTTTTTTATGGAAAGGAGACTTATATGGAAAATAGAAACCCAATGGAATACAAGCCTGTATTTCCTTTATTAATGTCAATGGCGATTCCGCCAATGATTTCAATGTTGATTCAATCATTATATAATATTATAGATAGTATCTTTGTTTCTCAACTTGGAGAAGAAGCTTTAACAGCAGTATCATTGATTTTCCCTTTACAAAATTTATCATTAGCTATTTCTTGTGGAATAGGGATTGCGATGAATGCCTTTATTGCAAGACATTTAGGAGCTAAAGATGATAATAAGGCATCTTATTATGCAACTCAAGGAATTGTGATGTCACTTGCACATTCTTTATTATTTTTAATTATTGGTTTATTTTTTATTCGACCATTTTTAAATATGTTTACAACAAATCAAAATGTAATTAACTATGGAATGCAATATGGAATGATTGTTGTCTCATTAGTTATTGGTCAATTTATTCATCTAGCTATTGAAAAGATGTTTCAAGCAACTGGAAACATGATGATGCCCATGATCATGCAAATCTTTGGAGCTGTTATTAATATTATTTTAGATCCAATCTTAATTTTTGGTTATTTTGGATTACCTGCTTTTGGTGTTGCTGGAGCAGCTATTGCGACAGTAATTGGTCAATTTTCAGCAGCTTCTTTAGCATTTGTCTTATTTAAAAAATACAATACACATCTTCATATTTCATTTAAGAAATTCAGAGTAGATTTTCATGTTATTTCTCAACTTTATAGTATAGCTATTCCTTCAAGTGTGATGATGTGCTTACCATCTGTTCTTGTTTCTTTATTAAATGGTATACTTTCATCTATTTCACAAAGTGCAGTTGCTTTCTTCGGGGTTTATTATAAGTTACAAACATTTATTTATATGCCAACATCAGGAATTGTACAAGGGATGAGACCTTTGATGAGTTATAATTATGGGGCTAAGTTAAAAGAAAGAATGCATCAAATTTTAAAAGTATCTGGTTTGGTCATTGCTGCTATTTTAGGAGCAGGAACATTATTATTCTTTATAGTTCCAAATGTTTTACTTTCTTTATTTAATGCAAGTAGTGGTATGTTAGAAATAGGAGAAACAGGGCTTAGAATTTTATCTTTAAGTTTTATTGTTTCATCTTTTGGAGTTTTAATGTCAGGTGTTTTTGAAGCTCTAGGTTTAGGAAAATATTCTTTAATAGTTTCTTTACTTAGACAATTATTGATTACAGTACCATTAGCATACATTTTATTAAATATCATGGGGATTGAAGGTATTTGGTTATCATTTGTTATTGCTGAAGCAATTGCAAGTATTGTAGCTTATATCTTATATCATAAAAAATTTAAAACCATATAAAAAAGAGGCTGTTACGAAATTAAATAATTAATTTCATACAGCCTTTTCTTTTGTAAAATAAAAATATATTAAAAATAAGAATTTTAAATATCTATATAATAAAATTATTTTACTATAAGAAGCAATTGTTTCTAATTACAATAATTCCTCAAACGTTATCGTTGAGAAATTAATTAGTAGGAAATAAATATCATTGGTAAGATATCAATATCCTATTTTTTAGTTAGAATTTATAACAAAAAAAGATGTTACGATTTTAAATTATTTCGTAACATCCCCTTTTTTACATAAAAATTATTTTTTATACTATTTCTTTTCTATTGATTTTATTGATTTACCACCTTTAACACAATTTAATTTTCCATTATAAATAGTAACCATATAATTATCTCTCGCAAAATTTATAGCTTCTATCTTACCTTGTTGGTTATAGAATATATTAATAGCAAATCCATTGGTTTTACTAGGATTATAATCGTTAAGGGATTGACCGTTGAGGCAGTCAGTTGGTACTTTGTATTTATAAATAGCTGAATTTTTATTTTCACTTTGTAAAAAATGTAATACATTTTTTACAATTTCTTTATCAATATATGATGCGCCAGAATAGCTATCACTAAGATACTTGTCAGGCTCTTTTTGTCCATGACTCATTAAAGAATCAGACACTCTTCCAACTTGATTGTTTGTTGTTTTTTTATAAGGAAAATCTGCAGGTAATGTGTAGTTATATTTAAAAATTGATTGTTTTTTAAATTCATCTTCATCTGTTGCATAGCATTTTGTAGCAGCAATTTGCGCTGCTTCATAAATCCCATGTGCTTCTTGTATAATACCTGCTTTTTTTGCTTCATCTACATATCCTAAAACGGATGGAATAGCCACAGCAGCTAAAATTGCAAGAATGACAAGAACAACTATTATTTCAACAAGCGTAAAACCATGTTTATTTCTAATTTTTTTAGTATCTATCATTTCTTTTCTCCTAATTATTTGATTAAGTAAGATAATATTTTTATTACTATTTTAATATGTTAATCTTTATTTAGCAATGATTAAAAGTAGATTGCCATGATACTTTTTGTATTTGATCATGTTTTCTATTTTTTATATTTTATCCAATAAAACCTTGAAATAGGTTTCTATTTAAAAAAAATAGAAAAGAAAAAATATAAATTTATGATATACTTGTACTCCAAGGAGGAACTATGATGAAAAAACTCTATTTATTATTACTTTCATTATTGATGACATTTACTTTAACAGGATGTAATCAACAAGTAGAAAAAGCATCTTCTAAGCAAAGTGTAACACTTTCTTTAGAACAAACAAGTAGTCAGGATGTAGATGTTTATGTTGATCAAGATCAAATTGATACTTTAAAAAGTCAAGGTGCAGGAACTTATGAGTTAAAGTTAACTAAAGGAAATCATGAGTTAAAAGTTGTACAAGATGGTGAAGAAACTCAAAAATCGTTTTATGTAGACTCTAAAGAAACCTTACATTATCAAATTACAAATATAGAAAACCAATTACAAATAGAAACAGATCAGGTTTCTTTTGATGAAAATAATGTTCAAGATATTTTAAATCAAATAGAAGAATATAGTGGACAACCATATATTGAAATCAATAACAATACTCCTACTTTTAAAGAAAATGAATATACTACAAAAACATATATTCAATTAAATGATTTGGATGAATATGGACGTACTCAAAAAGATCAAGCTTGTTTAGGTCCTGAAACACTTCCAACAAATAAAAGGGAATCTATTGGAATGGTTAAACCGTCAGGATGGAAAACACAAAGATATGATGATTTGATTTCTACAAAATATTTATATAATCGTTGTCATCAAATTGGTTTTGCTTTAAGTGGTTTAAATGCTGAAGAAAGAAATTTAATGACGGGAACACGTTATTTTAATGTTACAGGTATGTTGCCTTTTGAAGAAGAGGTTAGAGATTATATTAAAAATACGAATCATCATGTTTTATATGAAGCCATTCCTGTATATAAAGATGATGAATTAGTAGCAAGAGGCTTGATTTTACAAGCAGCTTCTGTCGAAGATGAAACGATTCGTTTTTGTGTTTATATTTATAATGTACAACCGGGTGTTACTATTGATTATCAAAATGGAACTTCAAGAAAAGCCAAAGAAGGAGAACCAACTTATGGCATCAAAGAAACAAAAGATCCATTTGATTATCATAATAAGTCAAGTAATAAAAGTAAAAAGTATGTTATTAATATAAAAAATAAAAAATATCATGATCCAAATTGTTCAAGTGTTTCAAAAATGAGCGAACAAAATAAAGAAGTAGTTACTTCAACTTCAAAAAAATTACAACAACAAGGATACAGTCCTTGTGGCATCTGTCAAAAATAAAAAAATGTTGCGGTTATCGCAACACTTTTTTATAAATTGTAAAATTACGTAATAAATTAAACATTTAAAATAAGCGGTTACAAGTGATTATCATGTTCAAAGAGGATGTTTATTATATTATTTTCAATTATTATTTTCAGCCTATGATGCAGGGGATAATTTATTAGATGTTATTAGTAATGCTGGTTACAAAGCAGGGCATGAAGGCTATGAAAGTATTTCATTACAAGCTATGGGATTAAAATAAATTGCAGGTATTAGAGGAGGACCTCAACAAGAAACACCAGAGCTTTCCACACTTACTGATATTGAAATCACAGAAGAAACATCTTATAAAAAAAGTGATGATCTTCAATTAAGTGTTACAGGTATTTATACAACATCTGATAATGAAACATATAAAAGAGATATAACTGATGAAGTAGAAATTAAAGGGTATGATGCGACTCAAATAGGAAAGCAAAACGTTATAGTTGCTTATACAGAACATGATATTTTTTTAGAAAAAGAAATTGAAGTATTTGTTGTAGAAGAAACTGTTAAAAAAGATGAAACAGTTACAACACCTACTACAGAAGATAAAGTAACGAATAAAATAAATAATAATAAAAAATCTCAAAAAACAACAGCTGTAAAAACAGGAGATAGTACATCTATAGGTACTTATTCATTATTTGCGTTTTTAAGTGTTTTACTAACAGTTATGTTAAAAAAATATAGATTTGAATAAACATAATAAAAAAACGATTTGAAATAATACATCAAATCGTTTTTGTTTAATGATGGGTATTATATAATTCATTAACAGCTTCAGCATAGAGTGCTCTTGATTTTTTATTAGGGTTTGTGTTGAAGTTCTTTTTATCTAAGTAGATTTTTCGTAATTCATTAGTTAATTTATTCTTTTTTATATATGCCTCTTTTTTAGATAATAAATATCCTTTACATTGCATTTGCCAACTGTATTCGTGTGTGTTTTTATTAAAACGTATATATTCTTGTTGATAATCATTAATTGTATTTACGATTGCAAAATCGCAACTATATTTTATTTTTGTACCTTTTAAATTAGTGATGCTTCTCCAATATGGATTTTCTTTGTATACTTTTATAGTAAATACACGAGTACTATCTTGACAAGGAAAATGATAGTTAGATCTAAGAACTTTATTAAATGTATTCATAAGTATCTCTTTTAATTCTTTAGCACTGTAGTATTCATCAAAATCATTTACTTCAATATTGATATCAAAGTCATATCCTTTATTTGTTTTCGGATCATAAGTAATCATATTTCGGCTAGAACTTCCTATAAACTTATAATCAAATGTAAATTGTTCTCTAAGTTCATCTTGAACTTGATTTATTATTTTGATTAATTCTTTTTTTACTGGCATGTATTTTGATTTAGAAACATATTCAAAATGGTTCATATTTTATTCCTCCTATTTTTTATGCCATTTAAAACAAAAAGTTTTAAATCATTATATTATAAATCTAAATATAAACATATGCAATAAAAAAGTGAGATGTTTCCATCTCACAAATTAAATATGATCAATAATTTCATCTAAATCAATACCTAATTGAAATCCTAAAGAGAAATAGTCATCAATTGTATTTTGGTAATCTTGACTAGAATAAGTTGATGAAACATTCATCATTGATTGATAAATTTTTAAAAATAAGTCTTCTAAAGATAAACGATTAGGAATTTCAGTATGATTTTTAATAGTATCAATTCTTAATTCATAACCAATAGACATTAACATTTTTAAACCATCTAAATAATGTTCTAATAGTTCATCGTGATGAATAGCTTCTTCTTTTTCCCAAAAGATAAAACATCTTGAATCCTGACAAACTTCTCCTAAATCATGTAAGAAAGATAATGTTTTTTGCTTAAGTCGAGCGACATTTAAAATTTCATTTTTGTTTACTTGTAATTCTTTATTTACGTAAACTTGATACATTTTAGATAAATCATTCATAAAAATCACCTCAATACTATTATATCACGAAATATGAACTAGGTTTGAATTTGACATCAAATAATCCTCTAGATATAATATTCAAGATTTAAAGGAGGATGAAATTATGCGAAAAATTTGGATATGCGGTGCTAAAGGACAAATTGGACAAGCAATCAATGAAATTATTGATAAACTTGAATTCAAAGTTCTTGATACTGACATAGACGATTTGGATATTACAGACACAGATGAGGTCTTACGTTTTGGGGAAATGAATAGACCAGATATTATTATTAACTGTGCAGGACTCACAAATATAGAGGAATGTGAAAATGATATTTCTAAAGCTTATAAAGTTAATGCTTTAGGTGCTAGAAATTTATCTATTATTGCTAGAAAATTAGAAGCTAAATTGGTTCATATTTCTACAGATGATGTTTTTGATGGGAAAAGTGATCAACCTTATAATGAGTTTGATCAAACAAGACCACAAACAGCTTATGGTAAATCTAAATTAGCTGGAGAACAATATGTTAAAGAATTTACTTATAAGCATTTTATTATTAGAAGTACATGGGTCTATGGTTTGGGAAATAATTTTATTAATGATTTATTAGAAAAAGTAAATAAAGGTGAATCTCTAGCAATTGCCTCTGATCAATTTGGATCACCTACAAGTGCTAAAGAACTTGCACGTTTTATTTTACATTTAATTGATACAAATGAATATGGAACATATCATGCGACAAATAAAGGGGTATGTAGTCGATATGAATTCGCTCATGAGATTTTAAAACTTACAGGAAAAGAAGCTCAAATGAAGGCAGTACCTACTCATTTATCTGATTTTTCTAAAGTTAGACCAGCTTATTGTGTCTTAGATAATTTTATTATGTCAATGACTCCAGTTTACACTTTTCCTTCATGGAAAGAATCTTTAAAAGAATATTTTAAAGAAAGGGGTCTATATAATGAAAAATAAAAAGAAGTTAGGTTTAACAACTTTGATTTTTATAGCACTTATTGCAGGTGCAATTACCGGAATTATTATTAATTATTGTATTCCTAGTAATAAAATCGTTGATGATTTTATTGTTAGTGGTTTATTTTATGTTGTAGGACAAGGATTTATACGTTTAATGCGTATGTTAGTTGTACCACTTGTCTTTTGTTCAATTGTTTGTGGAAGTATGGCAGTAGGAGATACTAAAAAATTAGGAGCTGTAGGACTTAAAACAATGCTTTTTTATCTATGTACGACAGCACTTGCCGTTGTTGTTGCTTTATGTATCGCTAATGTTATTAATCCAGGTATTGGTTTAGATATGTCAGCAATTAAAATCACTTCAAAAGTAACAGAGTCAACACAAGCAACAAGTGTGACAGAAACATTGTTAAATATTATTCCAACAAATATTTTTGAATCACTTGCAAATGGAACAATGTTACAAATTATCTTGTTTGCGCTTATTTTAGGGGTTATTCTTGCAAATATGTCAGATCGTGTAGATATTGTTAAAAACTTTTTTAGTCAATTTAATGATATTATGATGGAAATGACAATGGTTGTTATGAAGTTAGCACCAATAGGTGTTTTCTGTTTGATTTCTAAAACATTTGCAGAAATAGGTTTTGATGTTTTCATCCCATTATTAAAATATATGTTCTGTGTATTACTTGCATTAGGAGTTCAATGTTTTGGGGTTTATATGTCAATGTTAAAGATTTTTTCAGGATTAAATCCAATTATCTTTATTAAAAACTTTTTCCCAGTAATGGCTTTTGCCTTTTCAACATCAACATCCAATGCAACAATTCCAATGAATATTGATACTTTAGCTGAAAAAATGGGTGTTTCTAAAAAGATCTCATCTTTTACAATTCCATTAGGAGCAACAATCAATATGGATGGAACATCCATCATGCAAGGTGTTGCGGTTGTCTTTACAGCTCAAGCCTTTGGAATTCATCTATCTATGATGGATTATGCTACAGTTATTGGAACAGCAACGCTTGCTTCAATAGGAACAGCAGGGGTACCAAGTGTTGGATTAATTACACTTACCATGGTCTTTAATTCCGTTGGTTTACCAGTAGAAGGAATTGCTTTAATTATGGGAATTGACCGTATCTTAGATATGACAAGAACAGCCGTTAATATTACTGGAGATGCAGTATGTACAACAGTTGTTGCTTCAATGAATAAAGCAGTTGATCGAGATATTTATTATGGTAGAAAATAAGGAATGATCGAAAGGTCATTCTTTTTTTATACCTTTTGTACTATAATATCTTTCGACAAAAGTTGATGAAAGTTAGGCGATAGAGTGTCAAAAGTAAATGATTTAAAACAAGAAAACGAAATAAAAATAAGAGAATGCCTTTATGATGGACAAATTTGGACAAAAAATGACTTAGCGTATAAAACAAGTCTTTCATTGGCGACAACTACTAATATTTTACAAGAAATGTTGAAAAGTCATGAAATTGAATATGTAAGTGATTCTAAGTCAACGGGTGGTAGAAAGTCTAAAGAATATCAGTTATATAAGGATTATAAGCATCTGTTAAAAATAGTTTTAAAGAAGAATAAGAAGAGTTATGAATTTATTTTTGAAATCATAGATTTATATGATCAAATTGTTTATCAAAAAAATTATTCTTCTTTAAAAGGAACAGTTGAAGAGTTTTTAAAGATGTTAAAAGATGTATTAAAGAAAGATCAAGAAATTGCTGTCATTTGTTTATCACTGCCAGGGGTTTGTGATCAGGGAATGATTGATTTGTGTGATTTTGAAGATTTTCAAAATAAAAATATATTAGAAATTTTAAAAAAAGAAATCAAACAAAAAATAATCATTGAAAATGATGTCAATTGTGCCAGAATTGGTTTTTATCATCAATATCCACACTATCAAAATAGTGCGTTGATTTATCAACCTGCGATTGATTATGTAGACTGTGGTATGATCGTTCAAGGGAAACTTTATAATGGCTTTAGTCATTTTGCGGGAGAACTTCGATGCTTACCTTTTTATGATCATTTACCAAATGTTGCCGTAAAGCTCCCAGCTTTAGCTGTGGAGATATAAGGCAACTTTTTTAAGCTTTTATCAATAATATATATCATTAGATAGCTTTTGGTAGTATAATATATTCATGAAGTACAAATCGAATAATAATGTGACCTATTCCTGCAAATATCATGTTGTATTCTGTCCAAAATATCGACGTCCCGTTCTTGTAGATGGTGTGGATGATCGCTTAAAGG